>NZ_LKDV01000015.1:0-107591 GCF_001401875.1 Pseudoalteromonas sp. P1-13-1a
TCTGCCGTCTCAGTGGGGTCGCATTATAGGGAGATCCGAAAACAGATCAACCCTTTTTTTAAGAAAACTTAAAATAAATGACTGTTCGCTGCGTATTTGAGCTAAACGCTCAAAAACACAACTAAAAGTAGCCTTTATTTAGATGATAGTAGTGCTTTTATGTAAATGAATGCTGTGATTGCGCTTATTTATAACTTACCCATTAAGTAAAGCTCTATAATAAGTTTATAAGTACTATTAAAGCTTACTAGATAGGCCCATTCATTTCTTAAGCTAAAAATTCTTAAAATTGATAAGTAGATAAGTAGATAAGTAGATAAGTAGATAAGTAGATAAGTAGATAAGTAGATAAGTAGATAAGTAGATAAGTAGATAGAATAACTCAAACAATTTGTTTATCAAATCTTTGGTATTAAAAAGCCGAGCATAAGCTCGGCTTTTTGGTGTCTCTTTAAAGACTTACTCTGCAGACTGCGCGTCTTCTTGAACTTCTTCGTTAGTCGCTGGGCGACCCACTAGTTCAATATAAGCCATTGGTGCATTATCACCAGCACGGAAGCCACACTTAAGAATACGAGTGTAACCACCTGGACGGTCTGTATTACGAGGACCGATTTCGCTGAACAATTTACCAACTACTTCATTATCACGCGTGCGAGCAAACGCTAAACGGCGATTTGCTACACTGTCAGTCTTAGCCAGTGTGATTAAAGGTTCAATTACACGGCGTAACTCTTTCGCTTTAGGCAAAGTAGTTTTGATGATTTCATGTTTCACCAAAGAACCTGCCATATTGCTGAACATCGCTTTACGATGGCTACTGTTACGGTTTAATTGACGACCACTCTTACGATGGCGCATGACCCTATCCTTCTAACTAAACTAATATAGTGATTTAGATTATTCAGCTAGGCTTGCAGGCGGCCAATTTTCTAGGCGCATGCCTAGAGAAAGACCACGTGAAGCTAGCACGTCTTTTATTTCAGTTAGAGACTTCTTACCTAGATTAGGCGTTTTAAGAAGCTCAACTTCAGTGCGCTGAACTAAATCACCGATATATTGAATTTGCTCGGCTTTCAAACAGTTTGCTGAACGTACTGTTAGTTCAAGATCATCAACTGGACGAAGTAGAATAGGATCGAATTCTGGCTTCTCTTCTTTCTCTTCTGGCTCAGTTACATCACGTAAATCTACGAATGCATCTAATTGCTCAGCTAAGATAGTAGACGCACGGCGGATCGCTTCTTCAGGATCTAAAGTGCCGTTTGTTTCCATATCAATGATTAACTTGTCTAAGTCTGTACGTTGCTCAACACGGGCTGATTCAACCGAGTACGCAATACGTTCAACTGGGCTGAATGATGCATCAAGCAGCAATCGACCAATTGGACGCTCATCGTCATCAGAGGATAAACGACTAGATGCCGGCACATAACCACGACCACGCTCAACACGAATACGCATGCTGATCTCGCTGCTATCTGTCGTTAAATGACAAATAACGTGATCTGGATTAGCAATTGTTACATCGCCATCGTGCTGAATATCAGCCGCAGTCACAGGGCCTACACCAGATTTAGTCAGGGTCAGAAAAACTTCATCTTTGCCTTCTAACGTTACTGCTAGACCTTTTAGGTTTAGTAGTATTTCAATGATGTCTTCTTGTACGCCTTCTTTCGCGCTGTACTCATGCAATACACCGTCGATTTCAACTTCAGTTACTGCACATCCAGGCATAGATGATAACAGTATACGGCGTAAGGCATTACCCAGAGTATGACCAAAGCCACGCTCTAGTGGTTCTAAAACTACTTTAGAACGCGTTGGGTTGATAGCGTCGATATCGACTAACCTTGGTTTTAGAAATTCTGTAACAGAACCCTGCATTTTATCCTCTCTTAACTCTTAACTTTACTTAGAGTAAAGTTCGACGATTAGTTGTTCATTAATGTCCGCAGACAGATCTGAACGCTCAGGTAGGCGCTTAAAGCTACCTTCCAATTTCTTACCGTCAACTTCAACCCAAGTCGGCTTTTCACGTTGCTCAGCCAACTCTAGAGCAGCGATGATACGTGCTTGTGTTTTAGACTTCTCACGGATTACTACAGTATCTTCTGGAGTAATTACGTATGAAGGAATATTCACAACACGACCATTAACTAAAATCGCTTTGTGGCTTACTAACTGACGTGCTTCAGCGCGTGTGCTAGCAAAACCCATGCGATATACAACATTGTCTAAACGTTGCTCTAAAAGCTGTAACAAGTTTTCACCTGTATTACCTTTAAGGCGAGCAGCTTCTTTGTAGTAATTACGGAATTGCTTTTCTAATACACCGTAGATACGACGTACTTTTTGCTTTTCACGTAATTGTAAACCGTAATCAGATAAGCGACCTTTACGAGCGCCGTGCTGACCAGGTGCAGTCTCAAGTTTACACTTAGAGTCGATAGCTCTTACGCCGCTCTTAAGGAACAGGTCAGTACCTTCACGACGACTCAGCTTGAGCTTAGGGCCCAAATATCTTGCCATGTTATTTCTCCTAACCTATTGTTAAACGCGACGTTTCTTCGGTGGACGACAACCATTATGTGGTATTGGCGTCACGTCAGTAATGTTGGTGATACGGTAACCAGCAGCATTCAAAGCACGTACAGCAGATTCACGACCTGGACCTGGACCTTTAATGAAAACTTCTAGATTTTTTAAACCGTATTCTTGAGCAGCAGTACCTGCACGCTCTGCAGCAACCTGAGCAGCAAATGGTGTAGATTTACGTGAACCACGGAAACCTGAACCACCGGCAGTTGCCCATGATAATGCATTACCTTGACGGTCGGTAATTGTTACAATAGTGTTGTTGAAAGACGCATGAACATGAGCCATACCATCAGCAACTTGCTTTTTAACCTTTTTACGACGAATTGGTGTCTTAGCCATAATACTATCCCCTTATCGCTTAATAGGCTTACGAGGACCCTTACGGGTACGCGCATTAGTCTTTGTTCTTTGACCACGTAGTGGTAAAGAGCGACGGTGACGTAGGCCACGGAAACAACCAAGGTCCATAAGGCGCTTGATATTTAGAGTAACTTCACGACGAAGGTCACCTTCTACAGTGTACTTGCCAACTGCATCACGCAGTACGTCAAGAGTTTCGTCTGAAAGTTCACCGATTTTTGTGGTCTCGGCGATACCAGTCGCTTCTAAGATAGCCTTAGAGCGAGTCTTACCTATGCCATAAATTGCTGTTAAACCAATAACTGCATGTTTATGATCAGGGACGTTAATGCCAGCGATACGGGCCACTAACACATCTCCTATATTTGAATTTGGTAATCAAAAGTTTGAAAAGCCCGTAAGGATACTCAAACGAAGACCAAATCACAACTAAAAACACAGGCCGAGAAATCTCAGCCTGCACGACTGTTTACTTAGCCTTGCCTTTGCTTATGCTTAGGCTCACTGCAAATTACGCGTACTACACCAGCACGTTTAATAACTTTACAGTTACGGCATATTTTCTTAACGGAAGCACGTACTTTCATTGCTCAACTCCGTAAACTGACCTTATCGGCCGTAGCCTTTAAGGTTCGCTTTTTTCAGCACAGAATCATACTGATGTGACATCAGGTGAGTCTGTACTTGTGCCATAAAGTCCATGATTACTACAACGATAATCAAAATTGATGTACCGCCGAAATAGAATGGCGTTTGCCATGCCATAGTCATGAATTCGGGCACCAGACAGATAAAGGTTATATACAAAGCACCTGCCAATGTCAGGCGTGTCATCACTTTATCAATGTATTTAGATGTCTGCTCACCTGGACGAATACCTGGGATAAATGCGCCAGATTTCTTCAGGTTGTCTGCTGTTTCACGCGGGTTAAAAACCAACGCTGTGTAGAAAAAGCAGAAGAAGATGATAGCTGCAGCTAATACCATCGCATACAAAGGTTGACCAGGAGTCAACGTTGTTGCAATAGCTTGTAGCACATCAGCGACCGGACCTTCACCCTGGCCGAACCAGCTTGCAATTGTACCAGGGAACAGAATTATACTGCTAGCAAAGATTGGTGGAATAACACCCGCCATATTTACTTTTAGTGGTAAATGCGTGCTTTGAGCAGCAAATACTTGACGACCTTGTTGGCGTTTAGCGTAGTTAACAACGATACGACGTTGTCCTCGTTCGAAAAACACTACAAGATAAGTAACAGCGAATACTATAACCGCAACCATCAACAGTACAAAAACATTCAAATCACCTTGGCGCGCCATTTCGGCTGTCGAACCAATAGCAGACGGCAGGTTAGCTACAATACCAACAAATATTAGAACTGAGATACCGTTACCGATACCACGTTCAGTTATTTGCTCGCCCAACCACATTAGGAACATAGTACCTGTAACCAAACTCACCACAGCGGTGAAGTAGAAACCGATACCAGGGTTAACAACTAACCCTTCCATCATGCCCGGTAAGCTAGTCGCAATACCGATTGATTGGATAGTAGCAAGCACAAGCGTGCCATAGCGTGTGTACTGGCTAATTTTTTTACGCCCTTGCTCGCCTTCTTTCTTAAGCTCTATAAACGGAGGATACATATGCGTTAATAGTTGCGTAATAATCGAAGCCGAGATATACGGCATAATACCCAGTGCTAACACTGAAGCTCGCTCAAGCGCACCACCGCTAAACATGTTGAACATCTCAACAATGGTGCCCTTTTGTTGCTCGAAGAAATCGGCAAGTACAGCGGCGTCAATCCCAGGGATTGGCACAAATGAACCTAGACGGTAAATAATGATAGCACCTAAAACAAATAGTAATCGACGCTTCAATTCCGAAAGTCCACTTTGTGCACTTTGTGTATCTTGACCTGGTTTAGCCATCAGTACTTCCTTAGTCTTCTACCTTGCCTCCGGCAGCTTCAATAGCTTCGCGAGCACCTTTAGAAGCCTTAAGGCCTTTAACGGTAACAGCGCGTGAAACTTCGCCAGATTTAACAACTTTAACGAACAGAACGTTCTTTTTAACTAGACCAGCTGCTTGTAACGCGTTTAGGTCTACCACATCGCCTTCAACTTTAGCGATTTCAAAAAGGTTTACTTCTGCAGATACTAACGATTTGCGTGAAGTGAAACCAAATTTAGGTAGACGACGTTGCATAGGCATTTGACCGCCCTCAAAACCAACGCGTACTTTACCGCCAGAACGTGATTTTTGACCTTTGTGACCACGGCCACCAGTCTTACCAAGACCAGAACCGATACCACGACCAACACGTTTTGGAGCAGTTTTAGAACCTGCAGCAGGTGAAAGTGTATTCAAATGCATGAAATTAACCCTCTACCTTTACCATGTAAGAAACTCGGTTGATCATACCACGTACACATGCTGTGTCTTCTAACTCAACAGTGTGGTTGATACGACGTAAACCAAGACCGCGTAATGTAGCTTTATGCTTCGGTAAACGACCGATAGAGCTCTTTACTTGTGTTACTTTTACAGTTTTATTTGCCATGGTTACCCCAGAATTTCGTCTACGCGCAGACCACGTTTAGCAGCGATTGACTCTGGAGAGTTCATGTTCTCTAGAGCTTGAATCGTTGCACGTACTACGTTGATCGGGTTGGTAGAACCGTAACATTTAGAAAGTACGTTCTGCACACCAGTAACTTCTAGTACTGCACGCATAGCACCACCTGCGATGATACCAGTACCTTCTGATGCTGGTTTCATGAACACTTGTGAGCCAGCATGACGTCCTTTAACAGGATGCTGTAATGTGTTGCCATTTAGGTCTACATTGATCATGTTGCGACGTGCTTTTTCCATTGCTTTTTGAATAGCAGCTGGAACTTCACGTGCTTTACCATAACCAAAACCTACTTTACCTGCGCCATCACCAACTACAGTTAGTGCAGTGAAGCTAAAGATACGACCACCTTTAACTACTTTAGACACACGGTTTACCGCGATTAGCTTTTCAGCTAAATCAGGCTGTTGTTGCTTTGCTTCTACGTTAGCCATTGTCTACTCCTAGAATTGCAAACCGGCTTCACGCGCAGCATCAGCTAGCGCCTTCACACGGCCGTGATATTTAAAGCCACTGCGATCAAAAGCAATCTTTTCGATGCCTTTGTCAGCCGCACGTTCTGCAACCGCTTTACCAACTGCTTGTGCAGCTGAAACGTTGCCTGTGCCTTTAACTGTTTCGCTAATAGCTTTCTCAACAGTAGAAGCAGCAGCCAGTACAGTACCCTCAGCATTAACTACTTGAGCGTAAATGTGACGTGGCGTGCGGTGGATAACAAGACGCGTTGTGCCTTGTTCAATATAATTTCTACGAGTGCGTTTAGCACGACGTAGACGAGCTGTTTTTTTATCCATCGTCTTACCTTACTTCTTCTTAGCCTCTTTACGGCGTACATTCTCATCTGCGTAACGAACACCTTTACCTTTGTAAGGCTCAGGTTTACGGTATGCACGAATGTTAGCAGCTGTTTGACCAACTAACTGCTTATCTACGCCCTTAACTAGAACTTCTGTTTGGCTTGGAGTTTCAATCGTAATTCCTTCAGGAACTTCGAAATTAACTGGGTGCGAGAAACCAAGTGTTAAGTCTAAAACTTTACCCTTAGCTGCTGCACGGTAACCAACACCTACTAACTGAAGTTTCTTCTCGTAACCTTCATGCGTACCAACAACCATGTTGTTGATAAGAGCGCGAGCAGTACCTGCTTGTGCCCATGCATTAGCTACGCCTTCACGAGGTAAAGTTGTAATAACGTTGTCATTAATTTGTACTTCAACTGCATCGTTGATAGTACGCGTTAATTCACCGTTTTTGCCTTTAACTGTGATGTCCTGGCCTTTTAATGTAACTTCTACACCGGCAGGAACATTGATTGGTGCCTTTGCTATGCGAGACATAGTTCCCCTCCGATTAAGCTACAAAGCCAATGATTTCACCACCAACACCAGCACTACGTGCTGCGCGGTCTGTCATTAGGCCTTTAGAAGTTGATACGATAGCGATACCAAGACCACCCATTACCTTCGGTAATTCGTCACGTTTCTTATAGATACGTAGACCAGGGCGGCTAACACGCTGGATATTTTCAATTACAGCTTTGCCTTCGAAGTATTTCAACTCGATAGAAAGCTCAGGTTTCGCTTCGCTGTTTACTGCGAAATCTGCGATGTAACCTTCGTCTTTTAATACTTTAGCTACTGCTACTTTCAGCTTTGAAGTTGGCATCGTTACTGATACTTTCTTCGCTGATTGACCGTTACGGATACGTGTGAACAAATCCGCGATAGGATCTTGCAAGCTCATAGTCTTACTCCCGTGATACTATTACCAGCTAGCCTTTTTAAGGCCAGGAATTTCACCGCGCATAGCTGCTTCGCGAACTTTAATACGGCTCATGCCGAATTTGCGAAGGAAACCATGTGGGCGGCCCGTAATGTTACAACGATTACGTTGACGTGCAGGGCTAGAATCACGTGGTAAAGCTTGAAGCTTAAGTACCGCGTCCCAACGATCATCTTCAGATGCGTTAACATCGCTGATGATAGCTTTTAGTGCTGCACGCTTTTCAGCGTACTGAGCAACTAGTTTAGTGCGCTTTGCTTCGCGCGCTTTCATAGAATTCTTTGCCATAACCCTACCCTTATTTCTTGAATGGGAAGTTAAACGCTTCTAACAACGCACGGCCTTCCTCATCAGATTTCGCAGAAGTTGTGATTGTGATATCCATACCGCGTACACGGTCTACTTTATCGTAATCAATTTCTGGGAAGATGATTTGTTCACGTACGCCCATGCTGTAGTTACCACGTCCATCAAAAGACTTAGCACTCACACCACGGAAGTCACGGATACGTGGGATAGCGATTGATACCAAACGCTCAAAAAAGTCCCACATACGCTCGCCGCGTAAGGTTACTTTACAGCCAATTGGGTAGCCTTCACGCACTTTAAAGCCAGCAACAGATTTGCGTGCTTTAGTGATTAAAGGTTTCTGACCAGAGATAGCTTCTAGATCCGCTACAGCGTTATCTAAAATCTTCTTGTCAGCTAGGGCTTCGCCCACGCCCATATTTAATGTGATCTTTTCGATCTGAGGGACTTGCATGACAGAGCTGAAACCAAACTTCTCTTGAAGCTCAGCAACTACTTTGTCTTTATATACTTCATGCAGTTTCGCCATCATTCTACTCCAACTATTAGATAGTTTTACCAGTAGATTTAAAGATACGTAATTTCTTACCATCTTCAATCTTGAAACCTACACGATCTGCTTTACTCGTTTCCGAGTTGTAGATCGCAACGTTTGATACGTCGATAGACGCTTCTTTCTCAACAATGCCGCCAGCTTGGTTCAATTGTGGAACCGGCTTTTGGTGTTTCTTGATTAAGTTAATGCCTTCGACAAATACTCGACCAGACTCGGTAACAACTGAAAGCACTTTGCCGCGCTTACCTTTGTCTTTACCTGCTAGTACGATTACTTCGTCATCACGACGGATTTTTGCTGCCATGATAGACTCCTTACAGTACTTCTGGGGCTAGTGAAACAATTTTCATGAACTTGTCATTACGAAGCTCACGAGTCACAGGGCCGAAGATACGAGTACCAATTGGCTGCAAGTTATCATTTAAGATAACAGCCGCATTGCTATCGAAACGGATCAGAGAACCGTCCGGACGACGAACGCCTTTTTTGGTACGCACAACTACCGCGTTTTTAACATCACCTTTCTTCACTTTACCGCGAGGAATAGCTTCTTTCACAGAAACTTTAATGATATCGCCAACTGCCGCATAGCGACGGTGTGAACCACCAAGGACTTTTATACACTGCACTTTGCGAGCGCCGCTGTTATCAGCAACTTCCAGCTGAGTTTGCATTTGGATCATGTTAATGACCTCCGGTGTAGTAATTACAACTTGCCTTAAATTTGTTTAAAATCAAGGCACTTCGATTAAATCCCACTCTAAAAACAACGGAGTTGTC
This sequence comes from Pseudoalteromonas sp. P1-13-1a, assembly GCF_001401875.1. Lineage (NCBI taxonomy): Bacteria > Pseudomonadati > Pseudomonadota > Gammaproteobacteria > Alteromonadales > Pseudoalteromonadaceae > Pseudoalteromonas > Pseudoalteromonas sp. P1-13-1a. The sequence continues at coordinate 9,034 of NZ_LKDV01000015.1, forward strand.
TCTTAAGGGCGGGCAATTGTACCAGCATTGGCTAGTGAGTGGTAGGTTATTTTTTAATTAATTTGAGTGAAGGCCAGATTAAAACTGAGTAAAAACCGCTATGTAGCTATTTTACAAGTGGTTATAAAACAACCAAGGCGCTAATAGCGCCTTAATTATTTATTTGTGGTTGCTTATTAGCTTTAGCCAAATAAGCCTTTTAGTTTATCTTTAACCTTGTCCTTGGCTTTCTCTTTTGCTTTTTCTTTGGCATCGTCTAGCTTTTGCTTTGCTTTATCTTTAAGTGCATTGCTTACATCTAGCTTAAAGCCAACGTCATGGAATGGGCCTTTTATTCGCAGTGGGATTTTAAAGCCCGTGCTGTCATCTGTAGTGCCTTGTCCTTCAATTGAATCAACAATGCCGGTCACTAAGCGATAATCAACATTGGTTTTAGGTAAATCTACATCGCCCTCACCTGTAATACGGATAAGTGGGCTCATCAGGGATAGGTCGTTATTATGTCCCACGCCATTCGTAAAATTAAAGCTACCGGTGAACGCAGAAAAATCTGTTTGCTCAGATTCTTCAAAGCCTGTATCTAGCCCTTCGCTTACAGCGCCCAAGTTACCTGTAATAAGCTCTTTACCCTTACGAACCATCTCAGCGACGTTTGCGCCCTTAACAGCCCCATCAGCAAATTCAAAACCAACCTTACCGTTTAATCCATCAATAAAGGTTTTTTGACTTTGGCCAGTCGTAGTTAAGTTCCAATTTAATGACCCTTTACCCATAAGTTTATCAAAGCCAGCTGCATCTGTGAGTAATGGCTGCGCATCTATGTCGGTTAAATCAAAATTTGTGCTTATTTTATAAGGCGTTTGCTGGGCATTTATATTAATGACCCCTTTACCGGTGCCCTCATAGGCTTTAAAGCTATCTAAACTTAATTTAGCAACGCTGTTGTTTAAGTCGACTGTAAATTGATTCGCACCGAGCTTAATATCATTCGCTTTTAAACCGCTTGAACGAATAACTACGTTAGCATTAAGTGCATTTAATGCGCTTAAATCAATTTTAGTATCGTCCCAAACAATCGGCTGTGCGGCTTTAGGTTCTTCGCTTTGCGGCGCTTGTTGCTTAGCTGCTGCCTCCGGTAAGTATGGATTTAGGTCAAGCATACCTAGGTCTATGTCGGCATTAACCGCTAGTTTATTTCCTAAGTTAACTTCACTTTTACCTTTAATCTCTAATTCATCTAGGGTAGCAATCAGCTCTTCTAGGTTAAACGTATCATTTATAAGGTGCATTTTGCCGTTTACGCTAAACGCATTAAATGCATTTTCTTTGGCGTTTAAGTCTACTCCCTGCCAAATTGCTAGCTCTTTAACAGAGTCACCACTGAGCGCTAACTCACCTTTTATATCTTTTCCTTGTTGCGCAATACTGCCGTTAAAAGTAAGGTCGACCAAGCGAGAGTCTACGCTTTGAGTAACCTCAAACATCGCCCCTTCAATAGCCTTTGCTGGCGTATCAAGTTTTACATCTAGCTCAAAGCGCTCTTGCATATATGTAATGCCGCCTTTGATCTCTAATGTTTTACGCAGTGATGGTAATAAAATAGCCAGCTCTAGGTCACTAATTTGCTGTTTAGCGCCAGTTTGCCCATCTAGGTAAGTAAATGTACCACCGTAAATAGCCACTTCACCTAGCTCTATATCAAAATTCTCTGGTAGCTTAACAGCCCCACCAGATTGAGTTTGCTCTTGCGGCTGCGCTGCTACAGCATCAAACAACTGCCAGTTAGCTTTACCGTTTTTATCAGTTTCTAATAAAATATTGGGTTCGTTAATAACAAACTTATCAAGTTTAAACTCACCACCAAATAACGATAACCAGGGTATATGCACAGCTAATTGCTCCATACTGGCCATGTCGTCGCGCGAGCCTGTCTGCATATTTGCAAAGTGCACATCGTTAAGCTCTAACTTTAATGCAGGAAATACACTAAGCGTTTTATCACCTTTAATAGTAAGTGTGCGCCCTGTTGTTTTTTCAACCTGTTCAGATACTTTATTAAAAATAGTATCAGTTGGAATTAAAAACGGAGCGGCAATAATTAACGCAATACAAAGTAAGAGTATTACACCAACAATTTTGAGTAAGGTCTTCATGATCATCCTTTCAAACGTGCAAATAATGTTCTTATCATAGCGAGTGTTAGCTTTAAAATCATTGTCGTTGCGACAAAAAAGCTGTTTATTGTAATTTATTTAATTTGAGATGAATTTATGCTTAAAAGTAAACTTTGCGAAATTGGTGACTAAAAGTAAAGCTCATCAAATTTAAATCTAGCCAAGTATTAAACCCTACAACATTGCATCCCTTAAATTGTTAGGTATGATGCACGGCCCTGTTGCTATTGGCGTATTTGCGCTAAAATAAAGCAGCTAAAAAATGTATCTACTCGGAGACTCTACAAGGCATGAAAAAACTGCTAATTTCACCGTCAAAAATGGCGCTAGGCGAACAAGAAAGTCAAATTTACCAAAACATCTTGAAGCAAGCTTCAGAACTAAGCCTAAACCTAATGGCCGTGAAAGTAGAAAACCACCCAGAGGATTTTTTAGGCTGGTGTTATGAGCTACTAAGTGCAAGTAAAGACCGCATAAATTACGACTTACTAGAGCCAAAACAGCTACCCGTTTTAAAAAAGCTGCACGATCAGCTAACCTCTGCAATTAGCTTTTTACAGCTTAAAACACTACGTGTAGCACCTTGGCCTGTTATTAGTATGTTTGTAGAGCAACATAAAGAACTTATTGCACTGGAAGAACAGCTTCGCCTTACCACGTATTTGCACACCATTCGTGAGCAAGCATTAAAAGACATGATCCCAGAGGATTTACTGGCATTTAGTGGTAAACACACTGCTACGCTCGATCCAAGCACCTATAACTTTGATGTTGAATGGTTTGCATCAACAAAAAGTGCAAAAGGTTTTCATCAAATGCTAGCCGACTTACCTGGCGCGTTTGACGATGCACTTGCTAACATTCCGCTTGAAGGAGATGTGAGCGAAGCTGATTACCAACAGTTTGTTGTTGCTTATTTACTTGCCTTTAACGGTAGCGATGAAAAACCTACCCTTGCCCCTGCTACACGTTTATTAGCAATGCGCCGCCCAGATGTATTTACGCCAATTAGTAATAGCCGTCTTGATGCATTATGCGCAGCTTTAGGTATTACAAAACTAAACAATCGCGACTTTGAGCGCTACTGGCAAGATATAGTACAAAGCATTCATGCTATGTCGTGGTTTAAAATGGCTAATGGCAGCAATGAACTAGAAGAGCAACTGGTCAGTATAAAAGCATTACTACCGTGCTTTTTTTACTATGCAGATGCCAGCACGGCCGACAATTCAAATTATATTAAGTTATTAAACAAACCTAAACGCAGCACAACAAGTGCGGGAAAACCACAACGTAGAGGCAAAGAGTCAGCCGAAATACTTGTAGACCGCGCACTTGCAGCCGATGACATTCCTGAGCATATTCGTAGCAAACGCGACTCTATTATTAGCGAAGTACAAAAAGGGCGCGGAGTAAACGAAACAATTAGTCTCATGCGCACTATATTTGGCTAAATTTACCTAACCTAACTGTATTTTTCTGGTGCAGTTAGGTTAAATTATGCACCAGCAGTGTGCGTTTTTTAATTAACCTCCTCAATCATTCCCTCTTCTAAAACTTCTCAACATATTGTTTTATAAAAGTAAAAAACCAGTTTTATAGAAATTATTTTAAGCTGGCACATACAGTGCAATTGCATTCCCAGTTAAACAATAAAACACCGCCAGTCAAAGGGTTGCCAATAAGAGAATAAAAACCTAGGCGATAAAAATCATATAACGGGAAATGGACATGCTAAAACTAAAAAAAACCATCGCAATTAGCGCAATAGCTTTATTAGGTGCTACATCTTTAACATCAACAGCCGTACATGCAGAAGTAACAGCAAACGCAGCGGCTACGTCTAACTACTTATGGCGTGGTCAAGAGCAAACTGGGGGCGATGCTGCTATTTCTGGCGGTATTGATTACGCTGACGAGTCAGGCTTTTATGTAGGTACTTGGGCATCAAATGCTTCATGGGCCGATGAAATGACTTATGAGCTTGATGTTTACGCGGGTTTTGGTGGCGATATTAACGACACATTTAGCTACGATGTAGGTTACATTTATTACGCTTACCCAGATGCAGCTTCTGAGGCAGATGCTGATTTCTCTGAAATTTACGGTAGCATCAGCGCAGAAGGTTTCACCTTTGGCGCTGCAATCCTTGCCACTTCAGCGGCAGATGGAGATGGCACCGACTTTGGCGATTCATTATACCTAAATGCCGATTACAGCTTTGCTGTTGGCAGCAATGGTACTGAGGTTGCGCTGCACTTAGGTCACTACTCTGGCGACTTTATAGGTGATGATAATATTATTGATTACGGTATCTCTGTATCAAAAGATGGTTTTACTTTTGGCGTATCTGACACCGACATGGATGAGTCAGATGTTAAAGTTTACGTAGGCTACGCTGTAGACTTTACGCTTTAAAACAAAATGTGTTACTTGCTGCAACACTAAGGGCCTTTTGGCCCTTTTCTCGTTTAGGGCACCTAAATACTCACAGCGCCTTTTAATTTTAGCGACTAAAGCACCTTACTATAAAACCCACTTCAGTTAACCGCCGAGCTCCTCGCTGCTATTACCTCTTTTTACCAATATGCTAATTCGCTTTATTAAGCTTTATTGCGCATTGGTATTAGCAATTCGCCAAAACAAAAAAGGCCGCATTAAATGCGGCCTTTCAGCTAATCGTTAAAACTTAGCTAGGTTATTTTTACTGTCTTTATCTACAAGCTTAATGTATGGGTCTACCCCTGCGTACACTGGCTTTTCTTTTACTTTTAGCTCAATAGCATTAGTACCAGAGACTATTTGATGCTTTTGCGAGTAAATCACAAAGTCTTCAGCGAGTAGGTTTTCAGGATCATCGCTAAATAATGCAATATCAATTAGCTCATCGAGCGGCTGCTCGGTTTCTTCACCTTGTCCATCGGCATGCTGCTTAGTTGCTTCAACGCTCAGTGTTACTGTATAAAAACCTTCGCTATCAACATCATCTGTAACCGACACTGCTTTCATTTCAAGCTCATAAAGCGTTATATATTTAAACTGATCATCAATAAAACGTTGTTCAGCTTGTGTTGCATCTCGCTTTAAATAGCTAAGTAAATCAAGTGTGGTTGGGTATGGCGTTGATTGGTATTTAAACTCATTCAAAAACGCTTTAAGTGCGGCATTTAAGCGCTCTTCCCCTAATCGGTCATAAATCGCCATCATCGTAACTGAGCCTTTATTGTAATGAAGATATTGTTGAGACTGCGTTTTATACAGCGGCATTTCTTCAAAGGCTTCGCCTGTGCGGCCCATTAAGTATTTATCTAACTCGTACTTTAAGAATTTACGAAGCTTCTCGGCGCCAAAGCGTTTTTTTAGCACCATAAGCGCACTGTATTGGGAGAGCGATTCAGAAATAACGGCACTCCCCTCTACATTAGCCCCCGATACTTGATGCCCCCACCATTGGTGTGCAACTTCATGTGCGGTTACATAGTAAGGTAGGTCAACTTTACTCTCATCTCTTAAGTCTGTAATAAAGCCAATACTTTCTGAGTAAGGTACCGTATTGGCAAAACTTTGCGCAAACGAGCGATACTTAGGAAATTCAATAATACGTAACTGCTTATGCTGATATGGCCCAAAGGCTTGCGTGTAGTAATCTATTGAGTCTTGTACTGACTCAATCATACGGTCAACATTCCATGCATGATCTTTGTGGTAGTACACCTCAATATTTACACCGTTGTGCTCAACCTTTTTGCTTTCAAGCTCCGCCGAAAGCACAGAATAAAAGTTTATAATAGGGGAATCCATTTCATAAACAAAAGTACGTCGTCCGTCTTTTACACTCTCACTTTTTAAGTAACCAGGTGTAATAGCAAACTGCGACTCATCGGTGGTTACCGTTGCCTTGTAGTTTATAAAGCCATTAGCAGGCCCAAACTCATTTTGCGTATAATAGCGGCTGTCTTCTAGTTTATGTGCACGTTCAAGTTCAGGTAAATCGTGCTTGCGGCGCTCATACTTATCCGCAATTTGAAAATACTTTTGATAACCAAAATTTGGCAATAATTCTCCATTATTTACAAATGTACCGTTGTGCACGAGTTGAGTATCAGATCTCCTATCAACAAAACCGTCGTGTTCACGAGAAACTGAAAGCTCACCTTCGCGTACTTCATTAGGCATTAGCGGTTGTTCAAACTCAAACCATACCATGCCAAAATCGGTTAAACGCTCAACTATTTTTCCGCCCGCCATTTTTACATCCCAGCTTTTAGATTGGCTAGGCTCGTTAATTAACACACGGGTTATTGGCTCGTTTGCGGTATTGGTAAACTTAATTTTAGCCACGGCATTTAAAGCACGTTTTTTAGGATAAATATCAATGTGTAAATCAACATCAGTTATTATAGGCAGTGGCAAGTCTTTGTATTGTGAGAACTCTTGCTCATACCTTACTTGTAGCACTTCGTTATCATCACTTGTTACAAACTCATTGATTACACGGGTGTTGTAATAAATGTTATAACCCGCGCCCACAAATACCAATAAACTTATAACGGCTGCAATCTGGCCTTTTAAAGACATGTTGTAACGCACTAAAGATAAACGCGTACGCAATGTTTGCGATGGACCACGATGCCATAAAGCAAACCCTACAATAGCTAAAAACACACTCAATGCGCCCCAATATAGGGTATACCAATGCGCGCCTTGTAAAAAATGCCCGTAACCGTTTATGTCTGAATACGGTACGCTACTGCTTTGCGAAAAATGATACATATGATGCTCAAATCCGTAAGCACCCATTACCATTTGAGCAATGTAATACAAAATAAACAAACCCATACCTATGTATTTATTAGGGCTAATTATTTGTAAAAAGAACGCCAAAATAGCCATCATAATTAAAGGCAGTAATGTAAGGTAACCCAACCTAAATAAGTACTGGCCAAGCTCTAGGTTAAATTGCCCCTTAAATAGCTGCACCGCAATGGTAAACATCATGCCTACTAAATAAAGGCCACAAACTGCAGTGATTAGCGCAATAATTTTAGATACCCAAAACACACTGTTATGCACCGGGTAGCTGTCAACAATATCGCCCATACCACTGTGGCGTTCTCGCCAAACCAGCTCTGCGCTGTAATAAGCAATAATAATAAACATAAATATAGCGGAGGCGTTTTGAATAATGCCCACCATGTTTTGTGTGAGCGGCCAATCTGTTGTGCCATATGCGCCAATAGGCGCAAAAAGTGGTGCGAGTAACGTAATAATACTGACGCCCGCTAAAATCATAAAAGGAGCACTTAATATAACCTGCTTAAGCTCAAATAAGCTGCGCATTACTAATTGTGATTGTGTATTGACCCCTTTTGACTTGTAATTTTTAGCGCTGCTAATAAGTGCTGCTTGTTTATTTTTTACAAACGTAGAGACAGCAAATTGCTTTTTCTGTTTTTTAGTGACTACGCGGTTACCTAACTTTCCGAGGCCAAAAAACATCGCTAAACTTATTGCTACCCATAAAATACGGTTAATTAAAAAATCGCCCGAAAGCGTTAACACTTCAGTATTTTTATCACTTACAGTCCAGTAACGGGTTAAGTCAATTAATGAACCAGTGCCAAATGGGTCTGCGTAAACAACAATATTTCTAAACGCTAAATCATCAAAATAGATACTCGCCAATTGGTAACTTATGTAGATCACCACGGCTGTTACATATACCGCCATCATAGTTTTAAAATAAACCGCCACACTATTAAAAATAGCACTGAGCACCAATAAGCTTGGCACGGCTAAATATAAAAAAGGCGCAGCGTAATATATAAACTTATTAGGGCCTACTAGCTCACTATCAAGCCAGCCAACCAACAAACCAAATTGAGTTCCCAAAAACACGCCTAATGGCACAGTTAAAAAAACAACGAGCACAACCAAGTAAGCACCAAAAAAGCGCCCTGATTGATAAGCAAGCGGGTTAACGGGCTTACTAAACACCAGCTCATCCATTTTGGTCTCACTATTGCGAATCGCAGAGCTTGCAACAAAGTTAACCACTAAAAACATAGCAAGCGTACAAAAGGTAACTGTTAAAAGCATAATGGTATAAGGCGAGTTCATATGAACATTAGCCCCGCCTAACGGAAACTTACTACTGGAGCTTATAAAAAACGCCATAAAAAAGAAGATTAATGAGGTCACATAAAACGAAGGCTGACGCACAAAATAGCGCAGCTCAAACGCGAGCATATTAAAAAACATAGCGCCCCCTTATGCTACTTGGCTATTACGGTGATTAAGCAACGTAGAAAAGTACACGTCTTCTAGGTTTGCACTGCTGAGCTCAAAACCTTCAGGGGCCTGTTCGGCTAATACGTGTAATATAGTTTGCCCAGCAAATAAGCGTTTTGAAATAACAGGCAGTTGCGGTTCAAGCTCTAGTGCTTCTTCTTGGCTCATGGCTTTGCGCCATATTTGGCCTTGGAGTTTATCGGTAAGGGCAATAGGGTTACCCTCTAATAGTATTTTTCCGCCTGCCAGTACGGCCATGTTTGGGCAAAGCTCTGCTACATCTTCAACAATGTGGGTCGATAATATAACGACTTTTTGCTCGCCTAAGCTTACTAATAAATTATGAAAACGATTTCGCTCCTCAGGGTCTAGCCCTGCGGTGGGTTCATCAACAATTAGTAAATCAGGGTCGCCAAGTAAGGCTTGTGCAATTCCAAAACGCTGGCGCATACCGCCTGAAAAGCCACTTACCGCTTTTGAGCGATGTTGATACAAATTAGTATGTGCAAGCAAGCCTTCCACCGACTCTTTACGCTCGCCTTTGTTATGAACGCCCTTTAAAACAGCCATATGATCTAGCAAGTCGTAAGCACTAACGCGAGGGTAAACACCAAAATCTTGCGGTAGATAACCCAAACGTTGACGTAGAGCCTGTGGGTCTTTAAAAACATCAATACCATCAAAAGTAATTGAACCCGCATCGGCAGATTGCAACGTTGAAATAGTACGCATTAGGGAAGATTTACCTGCGCCATTTGGCCCAAGTAGCCCAAACATCCCTTTTCCTATAGATAAATCAACACCTTGTAGTGCATGTACGCCATTATCGTAGGTTTTAGATAACCCTGTTATTGAGAGCATTTTTACTTCCTTGAATTTTAATAGTTTTTTTATTGCGCTTTTTATATCACATTAAAAAAAGGAACATAAGTTACGCAGCGGTTAATTTTGTAACAATAAATAAACACAACAGGTAATAATACTTGCCTCGCATTTATTCAGTCGGTATAAAAACCACACACACTTTATAAAAAGCGTAAAGCCATGCAAAAACATCAAAGCCAACCACTAAACGACTTTATAGAATACCCTCACGATGAAATGCTAAAACGCGCAACCGAATTTTTACAAACCAGCCAGCGCCGCCATAGTATTCGCAGCTTTAGCGACCGACCTGTGCCTAAAAATATAATTGAAGCCTGTATAAAAGCAGCAGGTACCGCGCCAAGTGGAGCGAATCATCAACCGTGGCATTTTGTAGCTATAAACAGTAGCGATGTAAAAAAACAAATAAGAGAGGCCGCCGAAAAACTAGAGCGCTCTTTTTATGAAGGCAGAGCAGGAGAAGAGTGGCTTGATGCGCTAAAACCATTAGGTACCGACGCCAATAAACCCTATTTAGAGTATGCGCCTTGGCTTATTGCCGTATTTAGTCAAAAAAAAGGCGGTGTAAATATGGATGATAAAAACACCAATTATTATGTACACGAATCAGTAGGGCTGGCTACTGGGTTTTTAATACAAGCCCTGCACCGCTGTGGCTTAGCTACGCTTACCCATACACCTAAACCAATGAGTTTTTTAACCGACATTTGTAAGCGCGACAAAGACAACGAACGTCCTTACATGTTACTTATTGCGGGCTACCCAAGTGACGATGCAACTGTACCTGCCCATGCACTTGATAAAAAGTCGCTTGATGAGATTGCCACTTTTATTTAAAGCAAATTACTCAGCCGTACTTTGCTTACAAAACCATTCGTATAGTAACGTAATAATCGACTCAACCTTTGGGTCAATTAACGAATAATAAATTGTATGTCCCTCACGGCGAGATGCCACTAGCTGGGCGTTACGTAAACTCGCCAAATGCTGAGACAAAGCAGACTGCGCCAACGGAACATTTTGATTTAACTCACCCACACTTTGTTCACCTTGCAATAAACTACATAAAATCATTAAACGGTTTTTATTTGCCATTAATTTTAAAAATTGCTCTGCCTGCTGAGCGTTTTCTGCAAGTTGTTCAATATTCATTGCGATACTTAATTATTTTGCGTGTTTTAATTATAGACTTTTACATTAGCAAGTTCTAATATAATTAACATTAGAAAAAACTAATATTAAGGTCAATTCATGAAAATAAGTGACGCCATACTCTTAATTGGCGGAAGTGCCGTTACAATTTCTGTGCTTTTAAGCTACTTTGTTGATAGTAACTTTCAATTTTTAACGTTATTTATTGGTATTAACTTAGTGCAATCCGCCTACACTAAATGGTGCCCATTAATGACTTTTTTGCGCAAAAGAGGATTTACAGACTAATGCTTACTTCAATTCCTGATTTACTAAAAATTATCACACCTAACCAACGCCGTATTGATGCAGCGCAAGCAAAGCAAGAGCTAGAGCAAAATAAAGGTTTACTTATTGATGTACGCGAACCCGCTGAGCATGCCAATGTAGCTGCGGTAGGGGCAATAAATATTCCACGCGGATTACTCGAAATGAAGCTAATGGAAATAGAAAAAGACGCTGCACGCCCTATTTACTTACATTGTGCCAGCGGTGCCCGCGCCACATTAGGCGCAGAAGCGCTAACCCGCGTTGGATACAAAAACGTAACGGTTATAACCTGTAACGCAACGCAAGTAAGTGAAGTTTTTTAATTGCTTCACAAAAAAGTAACCTAAATTGCCTACACTTTGCTTTTTACACTTTACAGGTACAAAGCAATGGCATTTACACGGAGAAGTTTTTTAAAAGCATCGGCAGCAGGATTTGGCGCTGCCGTATTATCACTTGGTTTAACAGGTTGTCGTTTTGACGATGATGACGACACTCCCGTTAGCTTTGACCACGGCGTTGCCAGCGGCGACCCGCTAAGCGATAGCTTAATTATTTGGACCCGTGTAACCCCACTCGATGTAACAACTAAATCGTTAAAAGTACAATGGCAAGCCGCCACCGACCAAAGCTTTACAAATATTGTTCACGATGGTGAAACACATATCAGTGACACCACCGACTTTACTCTTAAAGTTGATTTACAAGGGCTTGATGCCAACACCGTTTATTACTATCGCTTTAATGCACACGGAAAAACCTCCCCTATCGGGCAAGGAAAAACGCTTCCTGTCGGTGCGGTTGAGCAGGTGAAATTAGCCGTTGTATCGTGCGCAAATTATCCTGCCGGGTATTTTCATGTGTATGGCGAAATTGCTAAGCAAAGCGATTTAGATGCGGTACTGCACTTAGGTGATTACATATACGAATACAGCAATACGGGTTATGCAACCGAAGACGCCGCGCAGTTAGACCGCCTGCTACCATTAGATAACAGCAGCGAAATTATCGCACTGACCGATTATAGAAAACGCTATGCAAATTATCGCCTCGATGCCGACTTACAAGCAGCCCATAGCCACTGTGCATTTATAACAGTGTGGGACGACCACGAAATCACCAACGACACATGGCGCGAAGGCGCAGAAAACCATAACGAAGGTGAAGGCGAATTTAGTCAACGTAAACTCAATGCACTACAAGCCTACTTTGAGTGGATGCCAATTCGTAATGTAGCCGACAAAGAACGTATTTACCGACGCTTTGAGTTTGGTAATTTAGTCTCTTTATACATGCTAGATACCCGTGTATTAGCCCGTGATGAGCAGCTTAATTATAGTGATTTTGACCTTACCTCCACTGCCGGGCAAAGCGCATTTGCTGCAGCAATAGGTGCAACTGACCGTGCATTATTAGGTAGCGAACAACTTACCTGGCTTAGCGATGCAATCACGACCTCAAGCACACAGTGGCAAGTGTTAGGGCAACAAGTACTAATGACAAAAATGCACTTACCAGTAGAGGTCATGTTACTACTTGCTAGCTTACAAAGTGCACAGTCAAACGGAGGCGATCCAAGTGAATTGCTCGCACAGGCCAATGTATTATTTGCAGAGCTGGCGCAAATTAAAGGCCGTGTATTAGCGGGCGACCCAAGTGTAACCGAGGCAGAGCTTGCCCGTGTTCAAACCACCATACCGTATAACCTTGATGCGTGGGATGGCTACGCCTACGAGCGAGAAGTATTATTAGGTACCGCTATTGCAGCACAAAAAAACTTAGTAGTTTTAGCCGGAGATACTCATAACGGCTGGGCGGGACAGCTTAAAACTGATGCCAGTAACCCTATTGCAGCCTCACAAAATGCTGGGGTGGAATTTGCAACGGCATCGGTTTCATCACCAGGGCTTGAAGAATATTTAGCGCTAAACACACAAGATGCGCAAACCGTAGCGCAAATAGAGCAAGTAATTGCCTTATTAGTTGATGACCTTGCTTATAATAATTTAGTGGAGCGCGGCTATTTAACCGTTACATTTACACCTGCAAAAGCCAGTGCTAAGTGGAATTATATAAGCACAATTAAAGCGCGCGAATATCAGGTTGTTGAAAGCCGTACCAAAGAGCTAAGTATGCTGGCAGGTCAGGCTCAATTACAAAACGCTTAACGCTTCGCCTCTAAAGCTGCCAAACGCGTATCTATGCGCTCTACTACCTCAACTAAGCGAGCAAGTAATGCTTGGTTGAGGTGATCTTCAGCAAGCTCCTGAGTTTTAGGGGCTTGCGCAGCTAAGTTATCTTTTTGCTCAAGTATGGCTTCTCTAAACTCACTGGCATTTTCAACACCAAGTAATGACACCAATGCACCATGACCCGACTGCCCTGCAGTTTCAAAGCTTAACCGATATAAGCCAAAAAAGCGCATAAGCGGCCCTTGGCTCAGCCCAACATCGGTTATTTTTTCAAGCGGTATCGATTTTTCTTCTTTAAATAAAATACCGCGTTTAACCACCAACTTTTGCGTGAGTAATTGCGCCGACATAGCGGCCAATATTTTACCTGCCACCAGCCAAACAATAATTAACACCACAGGTATAAGTGGAATGGTCACTAATGCAACGGCACTAAAAAAGCATGCCATGGTCATCCAGTATTGTTTCACTTTGGGATCAAAGCTGGCACTTTTTAAAATAGGGTTGCTCATTTTTTATCCTCATTCCCATTTTATTAATCTAATCAAACGTATGCCTTTATTTAACTTACGTGACCAACGGCTTCAATGCAATTTATCCACTAACATTCAAATAAACTTTTACACACTCTCTTACAAACACCAACAGTAAATATAGCTACACTAAAGCCTATTAGTTTTGAGATGCACTTTAATTGTCTCAGCAATTTACCTTTTTACTTATTTAACACCTAAGGCTTTTAATGAACACTTATATTAAAAACTCAATACGGATATTGGTTGGCACTCTTACACTTTGCAGTATTGCTGTACAAGCTGAGTCGCAGTTTTCTTTAGGGGGCGGCGTTATTTCTACCAGCTCACCTTATGCCGGCACAGACAGTGAAACGCTATTTTTACCTATTATTACCTACGAAGGTGAAAGGCTTAGTTTTAAAGGTTTGTCACTTGATTATAAATTAGTGGAGCAGCAAGGTTTTAACTGGTCATTAGTTTTAGAGCCAGGTGATAACTTTGATACATCAGATTCAGACCTTGCAGCCATAAAAGCCTTAGACGATAGAAAGCTATCTCTTTACGCAGGCACTAAGATTAGCTACTCTGCAGATTTTGGTAAAATAAGCGCCAGTGCGACTCATGATGTAATTGGCCACGGCGATGGCGCTAAATTTAAAACCAATTACAGTTACCCTATTAAATTATCTAAACAACTAATGCTCGTTCCTTCTGTGGGTGTTGAGCTAAATAGCAGTGATGTATCTAACTACTATTATGGTGTAGCACAGGGCGAATCTACTACCTATGCGCCTTACGAACTTAGCTCTACGGTTAACTACAATGCGGGTTTATTTTTAATGTATTACATTAATAAAAACTGGAACGTAAATGCCATGGTTAACTATAAGCAGCTCGATTCTGATATTGAAGACTCACCCATTATTGATACCGATAGCACTACGACTGTTATGATGTCGGTTAACTATCGTTTTTAATATTATTAGCGTGTGACAAATTATCACACGCTAATAATTACTCGTATCGCAAGGGCAATAAATACGACTCCCAGTATTTTATCAAGCCACGGACTTTGCTTGGTAAAACCAAAACGATTTTTTGAAACCTCTGTCAGTAACGCGACCAGCAAATACCAGCCGGTATCAATTACAAACACGGTTAAACACATAATTATACCCACGTTTAAAGTAAGTAGCTGAGGGTCTATAAATTGCGAGAACAAGGCTAAAAAGAAAATAGCGAGCTTGGGGTTTAAAAACGCAATAGCAAAGCCATCTTGTAAAGCTTGGCCAGCACTTACTTCACTTTTTTGTACTTCAAGTTCGTTATTGCTGGGTTTTGCTAGCAATATTTTTATACCTAAATATGCCAAATAGGCTGCGCCTAAATAGACCAGTATTTGATAAACAGTCGGAAACTGCATCATTAAAGCGCCTAGCCCTAATAACGATGCACCTGCGTATAACCCAACACCTGTACCATGGCTGAGCGCGGCAAGCATTCCGTTTTTCATACTGCCGTTAAGTGAGTGCTTTAAAACCACCGCTAAACTTGGCCCTGGCGACATTGCGCCCATCATACAAATAGCCGCTAGGCTTAACCATACTGTAAATGTCATTTAAAACTCTTCATTTTCAATAAGTAATGTATAACCGTGCACTTGGCCATAAAAACCCACTAATGGCACTGCGTTTATTACTTTCCAGCCATCTTGGTTTAATTCCTGTATGCGGTCATTCAGTGCGGCTATATCTACGCCACCCAAAAAACGGGTCTTTCTAAATTCGATTACTTTTTGCATTTTAATCCTTGTGTATCTTATACCAATTCGCTATTTAGTTGTTCTAAATGAGAATTTTTTAACGCAGGTAGCGACACGTTTAAGCCCGCAAAATGATTAAATAATATTGCGGATTGGTATTATAAGGTGTATTCAAAATCGTAGTGGTGAATCCCTTGCTCAATACGTATTTTCATACTGCCCGTTAACCCTTCTAGCTCATGAGTGCCTGAGTCGGGAATGACATTTAAAATTAGGCTGTCTTGACCTTTATCCATTGTACCAAAATGCTGTAGTACAAAGCTGCCTTTTTTATCTTCAAGCTCGCCTATTACTTGCTCTATGGCAACATAACCAGCACTGCCCTGCGTAGGAGTCATGGCGCTTAGCATTTCGCCTTGGCTGGTGGCATTTAAGCTACCTTTAAATGTTTTATCTATCGACATACGCCCTAAATTAACGCCGTTTTGGCCGCTTGCGTAGCCTTCTATAGGGGCTAGGTTTACATTAAATTCTCCACTTACGGTTGCAGTAGTCATAACGTTTCCTTATTGATGCTAATGTTTAAAAGTATTGATTTTTATTATCTTAGTGCCATATCTATACCTTAACCTTTAAAAAGAATCCACTATGTCAAAAACAAGCCCTAAGCCCGAAAAAGCCGCTTTTAGTAGTTTATTACCTATTTTTGCGTTTATTAAACCGTATAAATGGATTGTAGTGGCGGCACTTGGCGCCCTTTTAGTCACTGCTGGCGTTAACTTATCATTAGGGCAAGGCGTTAAATTTGTCATAGATCATGGTTTTATTGCAGGCTCCCAAGCCCAGTTACAACACGCTGTATTAGTGCTTATTGGTTTAATTAGTTTATTAGCCCTGGGCACCTTTAGCCGCTTTTATTTAATGTCGTGGATTGGCGAACGTGTTAGTAACGATATTCGCAAAGCGGTGTTTAATCGCATTGTTACCTTGCACCCAAGCTACTTTGAAGAAAACCGCAGTGGCGAGCTGATGTCGCGTTTAACAACCGACACCACCTTGCTGCAATCGATTATTGGCTCATCGTTTTCTATGGCACTGCGTAGCGCATTAATGTTGGTGGGCGGCTTAGTAATGCTGTTAGTGACTAACTTAAAGCTGACGCTCGTAGTTGTTGCTTGTGTGCCGCTGGTATTAGTGCCGATGATGGTATTTGGCAAAAAGGTTCGCAAACTTGCAAGTTCTAGCCAAGATGCAATAGCCGACATAAGCACCTATGCCGGCGAGATCATTCAAAATATTAAGGTAGTACAAAGCTATAGCCACGAACAGCGTGAGCAACAAGCCTTTGCACTTGAAACAGAAAAAGCCTTTAGCGTTGCCAAAAGTCGTATTAAACAGCGTTCTTTTTTAATTGCTGCGGTCATATTTTTAACCTTTAGTGCGATTAGCGTAATGCTCTGGGTGGGCGGTAGTGACGTACTGGCGGGCACTATGACCGGGGGTGAACTGGGTGCGTTTGTGTTTTATGCTATAATGGTGGCTATGTCGGTGGCAACCGTTGCAGAGGTTTACGGCGAGCTTCAACGAGCTGCTGGGGCGGCAGCGCGCCTACTTGAATTACTGGCCGTTAATAGTGAAATTAAAAATCCAGAAAACCCGCAAGACGCTCAACTACAAAATAATGCAGGTTTGCCTGCAATCTCGCTTGAAAATATTAGCTTTAATTATCCGTCTCGCCCTGATGTCAGTGCACTTAACAAAATAAGCTTAAGCATTTCGCAAGGTCAAACAGTGGCTATTGTTGGCCCCTCTGGCGCTGGTAAAACAACTTTATTTGAGCTACTTCAGCGCTTTTACGACCCAGCTCATGGCGCGATTAAATTTCATGACGTAAATATTAAAGACATATCGCTTACCACCCTGAGGAACAAAATGGGCACGGTGGCGCAAAACCCTATTTTATTTAGCTCAGATGTAATGCATAACATTCGTTACGGCAACCCAAACGCCACTGACGAGCAAGTTTATGCCGCCGCAAAACATGCCCACGCTGATGAATTTATTAAACAATTACCACAAGGTTATAACAGCTTTTTAGGTGAGCAAGGCGTAAGGCTATCGGGTGGACAAAAGCAGCGTATTGTATTGGCACGCGCTATTTTAAAAGACCCAGAAATACTGCTTTTAGATGAAGCAACCAGTGCACTCGATGCGCAAAGTGAGCACCACGTACAAGCCGCGCTTGAGCACTTAATGCAAAATCGCACAACGTTAATTATTGCCCATAGGCTGGCAACGGTTAAACATGCCGATGTGATTGTAGTTATGGAAAATGGGGAAATAAAAGCAACGGGGAGCCACCAGCAATTGCTAGCGAGCTCCCCTTTGTATCAGCGTCTTTGTGAATTGCAGTTCAACAAACACTAACCTTCTGTGTTTGGCACTATTTGAATTTCTACACGGCGGTTTTGAGCTCGGCCGTTGGCGCTATCGTTAGTGGCTATTGGGCGGGTTTCGCCGTAGCCTGTAGTGCTAATACGTGCAGCCATAATTTGCTGGTTCACTAAGTAATTTTTAACGCTTTGCGCACGCTCACGCGATAGGTTCATGTTGTAGCTATCTTTACCTGTGCTATCTGTGTGACCTTCTACGCTTAAGTAGGTTTTTTCGTACTTGTTCATTACTTTAGCAATAGCGTTTAGAGTATCGTTAAAACCTGATGAAATATAAGATTGGTCTGTCGCAAAGGTAATGTTAGATGGCATAACTAAACGTAAGTTATCGCCTTCACGTACAACTTCCACACCAGAGCCTGCTAGTTCATCACGAAACGCTTCTTCTTGCTTATCCATGTAATCACCTACAGCAGCACCGGCTAGTGCTCCAATAGCTGCACCAATAAAGATACGCTTGTCTTTATGATTACCCGTTGCTTTACCTAATACGCCACCTGCGGCGGCACCAATTGCGGCACCCTTGCCTGTGTTGTTCATTTCGCAACCACTTAGCAATACAGCTACTACGGTTACGCTTAAAAGTGATTTAGTTAAAGTCATGTGATGTCCTATTCATTAAGAATTATAAAGCGAGTATGCAAATACATGTATGAACAAACTATGAAGAGCATGTTAAAAGCAGTTCGCTTTATACCAATCCACTTAATTAAGTGGATTGGTATTATTTGTAGATTACGAATTAATGTATGCAATTAATAAAAGTGTCATACTCCTTTGTGACAATTTAATGAACCTTAAGGAGGATATGAGCTCAATGTTAGTCGCTATTTTTAGACAGTTTTTTTTACTTGGCTGCATGAGTTTTGGTGGCCCTGCCGCACATTTAGGCTATTTTAAACGCCACTTTGTAGATACATTAAATTGGTTAACCGATACTCGCTATGCCCAATTAATTAGTTTAAGCCAAGCATTGCCAGGGCCAGGCTCTAGCCAAGTTGGGTTTGCTATAGGCGTAGAACGAGCAGGCCTATTAGGGGGTATTACCGCATTTATTGCATTCACCCTCCCTTCTTTTTTAATCATGTTATTACTAGCTGTAAGTGCACATCAATTTGACGCTGTTTATTTTGCGGTTATTGCGGGATTAAAGTTATTTGCAGTGGTTATTGTGGCCGATGCCACGTTGGGCATGGCTAAAAGTTTTTGTACTAATTATGTTTTAAAGCTATTAGCATTACTAAGCACATTGGTGCTAATACTTATGCCTATGCTGAGCACACAAATAGCTATTTTAGTTATTGCAGCCACCGTTGGCGCTATTTGGCCTATGCTCAAACTTGCTCAATCAAGTACCCCTAGTAGTAATAAAAGTAAGGTAAATTGGATTGCTTTAAGCATATTTGTACTCTTACTAGCTGTTAGCTTTATACCTTTAGGTCAAAATACCAATGTGTTTGCTGCTTTTTATCAGGCCGGTGCAATGGTGTTTGGTGGCGGACACGTTGTATTGCCAATACTACAAGCGGGCTTACCCACACTAAGCGACGATCAATTTTTAAGTGCATATGCCAGTGCTCAAGCAATTCCAGGCCCCATGTTTACAATAGCCACTTACCTAGGCGCGCAACTCACTACAGAGCAGCCATTAATAGGGGCCATAGTTGCAACCCTACTTATTTTTACACCGGGCTTTTTATTAATGCTGGCGTTTCAAAAAAGCTGGTTAAATTTGGCTAACAAACCTCGCTTTGCAAGCTCTATTGCGGCGCTTAACGCAGCCGTAGTGGGCTTTTTAGCGGCGGCGTTGTACTCACCTATTTGGACATCGGCCGTCCACAATCTATGGCAGGTTGCACTGGTTATTGCCGCTTTTGCATGGCTAAGAATGAAAAAGCCACCGATTTGGTGGCTATTAGCTTTATTTATTAGTGTGGGCCTTACTCAGTACTATTTGCCATTACTTTAAAAGTTGGCTTGTCGGTTTGCTGTGCATTAGGAGGGCTTAGTTGCCCGCTAACACTTTGATACGCTCTTAGGCCAAATACAGGCAACACTGCCAATAAGTGATCCATAATTTCGGCTTGTAAATGCTCGTAAGATATCCAGCGTTTATCTTCACTAAAGCAGTAAAACTCAATCGGCAAGCCATGGTTCATTGGTTGTAGCTCACGCACCATAAGCGTAAGTGAGGTATTTATTTTATTATGCTGCTTTAAATAGCCCTCGGCGTAGCGGCGAAACAAGCCTAAGTTAGAGACCGGATCAGGCAACGAGGCAACACGTATATATTCGTGCAGTGGTATTGCTGCATCTATTTGTTTTCTAAATTCATCACTCACTAAACAAATGCTATGCATGTCTATATTAAGCGAGCGCTTAATGCGTCGGCCACCAGACTCTTGCATTCCGCGCCAGTTTTTGAACGAGCCCGCTACCAACATATAAGTAGGAATAGTGGTAATGGTGTTATCCCAGTTACGCACTTTTACGGTGTTTAGGCCTAAATCTATTACTTCACCGTCGGCACCGTAGTTTTCTACTTGAATCCAATCACCGTAAGTAACTAATCGGTTTGCCGCAATTTGGATACTGGCTACAAAACCTAAAATAGTGTCTTTAAATACTAATAAAGTAACGGCGGCTATGGCACCAAAACCAGAGAGAATATAAGTAGGTGATTTTTCAAGCACTATGCTTACAATTAATATTGCACACACAATAAAAGTAATAAGCTTAACAACCTGCAATAGCCCCTGTATTGGCACTTCACGAGCAAAATCTAGCTGGTTATAAATGGCCCCAGCAATACTTACAATGCTGCTAAAAATAAAGCCTACATAAATAATTAATATACCTTGACCAATGGTTTTTAGTATTTCTGCACTGAGTTCATTAACAGGGTAAACACTATCGAAGGTTGCTAAAAAAAGCACGCTACATAACATACCTGCTATGCGCTTATTCAATTTGGTGAGCAGCGGCGAAAGTAAGCCTATACGTTCAGGAGATAACTTAGTCACCACTTTTTGAATGCCCGGCAGCATTAATCGGCGAGTAAATAAATACACCACCAGCAAAGAAAGCACACCAATAGAGGCTGCAGTAATTGCACTTAAAAAATCTGCGTCGGGTACTTTTTCAAACCAAGGAGCAATTAACTCCTGCAGGTGGGTATTGGTCATAGTGTTTCTACTTCCTTACTAATGTGTGGCTCAGGTAAATCGTGTTGAGCATAAATACTGGTAAGTTGCGCGTCTTTAGCAACCCATAGCTCATTAACGTACTTTTGAAAACTGCTTCTAAATGCTTTGTCGTGTTGGTAACTACCTAACATCTGCTGGTTAATAGCCAACACATCAATAGAAACATAAATCGAATCAAGCTCGCCCTTTAAAATATTGCGACAAACATGGCTTGTGCTGCCGCTGTACACCACACTGGTATTTAACATGGCATCAAATTGCTCGCCTAGTACCTCAAGAGCGAAAGCAATACCACCTGCTTTGGGCTTTAATAAGTACTTAAACGGGCTTTGCTGTTGTGCATGTTTAGCAGGTGTGTAGCGGGTGCCCTCTACAAAATTGATAATGGTGGTGGGGTTATCTCTAAAGTTACGGCAACTGTGTTTGGTGCGCTCAACGTCTAACCCTTTTAATTTGGGGTTTTTAGCCAGCTGGGCTTTAGTAACGCGCTTCATAAAAGGCATACCCATAGCCCATGCGCCAGAGCCAATGAATGGTACGTACTTTAATTCATCTTTTAAAAAAAACTTTGGAGCTGGTAATACATTAATTGAACTAAGCACTACAATATCTAACCAGCTCATATGATTACAAATTAGTAAGTACCAACTTTGCGAGTTTACATCGCCGTTAATATTGATGTTTATATTAGCGCAGCCAAGCCATAAACCAAGCCTATTGCCATTACACCAGCCTCGGTACAGGCTGTGCAGCATAGCGTTAATTATAGATAAAGGCAGTAAAAGCTTTATTAGACCTAGTAGTAAAACTAAGGAGCCAAAAATAATTAAATTTGAAAAAAACACGCAGCCTACAATTAAGCCATTGAGCCAATTTGGTAACCACTTTTTTAGCATAATTGTAAGCCCATTTTGTTGCCTTATTATTTATGGTTTTGTTCGAGCTGCTGAATTGTTTGCTCTTTTTCTTCCCATAAACGGTTTAGTTCGCTTTGAAAGCCCACTCTAAACTCAGAGTCGCCAGTGTAATCACCAATCAACTCCTCGCTTACAGGGCGAATGTCTACATGCACATTAATTTGCTTCACTTTGCCACCGGCAAAGTCCATAAACGTAGGTATGCCATCGGGGTAATGGATTGTTACATTCACCACTTTAGAGATTTGCTCACCCATGGCTTGCATTACAAATGCAATCCCACCTGCTTTTGGTTTTAATAAATGTGGAAAAGGGCTGTTTTGACGTGCGTGTTTTTGCGTAGTAAAACGTGTACCTTCTACAAAGTTAACAATGCTTACTGGCATTTCTTTAAATTTTTCGCAGGCTTTACGGGTGGTTTCTATGTCCTTACCACGTAGCTTTGGGTTCTTTTTTAGCTGTGCTTTACTGGTACGGGTCATAAATGGAAAGTCGAGCGCCCACCAGCACACACCTAAAATTGGCACGTAAATAAGCTCTTTTTTTAAAAAAAAGTTTAAAAAAGGTATTTTTCGATTAAATACACGCTGCAGCACTAATATATCTACCCAGCTTTGATGATTAGCAATTACTAAGTACCAGTCTTTTAATTTGGTTTCTTCAAGTCCAGTCACATTAATTTTAGTTGGCGTGAATAAGCGTTGGTTAATGCTATTAACCGACACCCAAATAGTGGCACACTGCTTAGCAACCCAGCTTAAAAACTTTTGCATAGGTTTGATAGGGATTAATTTTAATAGCCCACAAATAAAAATAGGTAAAAACCAAATAAGTGTGTTTATTGTGTAAAGTAAAATACTAAATACACTACGAATTACTGACATTTATTTCTATTCCTTTAAACAATGCGCAGCAAACAACCGCGCTTTTAACACTGAGTATGTAAAGTTAATCTTCAAAGTAAGTATAACCTTCAAGGCCGGCATTTAGTTCAGCTAAATAGCCTGCTTTACACTGCTCAGACACTGCTAGCTTGTTGACCAATAGTTCAAAGTTTTGTGCCAAAATGGCGCTATCATAGTCAACAAACTTTAATACATCCTTAACGCTATCACCTTTTATAGCATTGGTTAACACATAGCCCTCATCGTTTAGCTCTACATGTACTGAATCTGTGTCGCCAAATAGGTTATGTAGGTCACCTAAAATTTCTTGGTAGGCCCCTACCATAAACATAGCTATATGGTATTGCTCACCGTGTTGGTATTCAGGTATAGGTAAACTGGTCTCTATGCCTGCACCCTCTACGTACTCACGGATTTGTCCGTCAGAATCACAGGTAATATCTTGAATAATCGCACGCTGTGTAAGTGGCTTATCTAGGTTTTCGATTGGCATAACCGGGAACAACTGCTCAATGCCCCATACATCAGGTAACGACTGAAACAGTGAAAAGTTAACAAATAGTTTGTCGGCTAACTTTTCGTGTAAATCGTCAAGTACCTCGCGGTGCGCACGCGCGTTATCGCTAAGTGATGCTCGCACTCGGTGCAAAATAGTAAAATATAACTGCTCTATTTTCGCCCACTCTAGCATGCTTACTAATCCATGCACGTATTGGTCATGGGCTTCGCTAAATAAGTGCATTGCATCGTGGTAAATCTCTAGCGCCATACGCGGGTTTAAACGCTGTAAACACTGCCACATTTCATCAAGTACTAACGCGCTATTTTGAAGTGGCGGCTCAGGGTTTGCATGATTGGGCGCTTTTTCTACGTCTATCACATCGGTAATTAACACCGCGTGGTGCGCTGTTAAAGCACGCCCTGATTCGGTAATAATGGCAGGGTGCGTTAAACTATGCTGATCGCACACCTCAGCAAAAGCGTTAACCACATTACGTGCGTATTCTTCAACGGTATAGTTCATCGAGCACGCACTACGTGAGCCTGAGCCTTCGTAATCTACGCCTAAGCCACCGCCTACATCAACGGTATTGAGCGGTACACCTAGCTGAGTAAGTTCAGCAAAGTGGCGTGCACATTCGCGCAGGGCGCGGTGTATGTCGCGTATATTGGCAATTTGGGAGCCAATATGAAAATGCACCATTTGCATTAAATGCAATTTATTATGCTTTTTAAGCACCTCAACAGCACTAAGCACTTGCCCTGCGGTTAAACCAAATTTACCTTTTTCGCCCCCGGTATTTTGCCATTTTCCTTTACCCACCGAGTTTAAGCGAATGCGTATACCAATGGCTGGCTCTATGCCAAGGTTATCTATTTCCTCAAGTAAAGTAGTGAGTTCTGATAATTTTTCGACTACTATTTTAACACTGTGCCCCATAGCTTGACCAATACAAGCTAAACGTAAAAATTCACTGTCCTTATAGCCATTGCACACAATAGTAATGGGTTTATCAGCTATGCCTAAAATTGCCATTAGCTCGGGTTTTGAGCCAGCCTCAAGGCCAACTAAACCACTTGGGTGCGCCAATAGCTTGCTTACCACAGAGCGCTGCTGATTAACCTTTATTGGGTATACACACGTATACTTGCCTTTGTACTCGCGGTTGCTTTGAGCAAGCGTAAATGCATTAGTGAGCGTATCTACGCGGTTTTTTAAAATATCGGTAAAGCGAACTAATACCGGTAAGGTTAAACCTTGCTGCTTAAATTGTTCTGTGAGCTGCGTTAAAGAAATCGCATTTTTAGATTGGTCGCCATCTGGGTAAGCAACCAGCTCGCCTTGTGCGTTAATATCAAAATAGCCATCGCTCCAATGAGCAACATTATATGTAGCGCGTGCTGTTTCTAAACCCCAACTCATGGCAACTCTTCTTTAATCAATTAGCTATAAAGGCGCATTTTAATACGTCACTATCCCCTACGCTAACAAAAATTGAACTTTAACTCGATACTGGCTAACTTTATTGGCTAAGCAGTTAAAATTTCATTGAGCATAACGCAAAGCGCTGGCAAAATTGCCCCCTTTTCATACTCAACTTAAAAAGTGTAAAAGCAACTATGGCAAATTTAGATCAAAGTAAGTGGTTTACAGAAATTAGCGACCGTGATGGTAGCGCATTTTCATTGCGTATTAACAAAAAGTTGGATGAAAAACAGTCTCCTTTTCAAAAGGTAGAAATGTTCGAAACCACAGACTTTGGTAATTTAATGATCATCGATGGTTGCACCATGGTTAGCACTCGTGAAAACTTTTTTTATCATGAGATGATCAGCCACCCTGCACTTTTAGCGCACCCAAATCCTAAAAACGTGGTCATTATTGGCGGTGGCGATTGCGGTACATTACGTGAAGTTTTAAAACACCCAGGTGTAGAAACCGTAACGCAAATAGATATAGACGAAGTAGTAACGCAAATGTCGTTAAAATACTTCCCAGAGCTTTGTGCGTCTAACAACGATACACGCGCAACCGTTATGTTTGGTGATGGCATTAAATACATGCGCGAAGCTGCGAGCGAGTCTATTGATGTTGTTATTGTTGATGGCACAGACCCAGTAGGCCCAGGCGAGGGGTTATTTAACCACGCGTTTTACACGAGCTGCTTAAATGCACTTCGCCCGGGCGGTATTTTAGTGCAGCAAAGCGAATCACCATTAATGCATATGCCACTATTAGTAGAAATGCGTGAGGCTATGTTAAGTGTAGGCTTTAACGATTTACAAACACTGCCATTTCCACAGCCAATTTACCCAAGCGGTTTATGGTCGGTAACGCTTGCTCGTAAATCACAAGCATTTTATGGCTTTAGAGAAGCCGATGCAGAGCAAGTTGCACAGCAAAGCGAATACTACAACAGCGGTATTCATCATGGCGCACTTGCTACACCAAACTTTATGAAACGCGCATTTGATAAAAAATAAACACTAAGGGAGCCTATAAAGCTCCCTTTTTTAACATCTATTTTTTAAAAGCGCCTTAGTTAAAAGCGCCATTGTGCGTTAGCCATAAGTTGCTGCTGCGATATTCGCTGAGCAAACCCACTACCCGGCCTATTTTGTACAAAGCTATGCAGCGCTGAACCCTCAACACCTATTTGTACCGTATCGGTTAATTGGTAACGCCACGTAGCTGTTAAGCCTTCGCCGTGGCTGGCGTTAGGGTCAAACGCGGTGGTGTCATCGTCATCTACTTTAAAATAGTCATACCTAAGCGATAACCTATGCTTACCCGCCTTATGACTAAGCATTAAATAATGGCTAAAAAAACGGTTATAAATAAGCTTATTAGCGCCCATTTCAGTTTTACCATCGAGTAGCTGGGCAATAAAACGGGTTTTTCCTGTCAATTTATATAACCACGCTAAGCTGCTAAAACGAGTATGCCAAGCGTATTGACCGGTTGTGCGATTAAAAATGCTCGGATCGGCGTTATTATCGTAATAATAAAACCTAAACTGCGAGCGCTTTAAATAATCCCAATGCACACCGGCGTAATAGCCAAAACGACCATCAACTTCTTCAAAAGGCAGTACTTGGTTAGCTTGCCAGCGTAATTCGTCGCTATTTAATGCCGCAATAGGTGCAAATTGTACACTTTCATTAAAGGTTGTTTGCCTATCGTGCAATGCAAATCCGCGCCACGAAAGTAACGTCCCTGTTGGGTCGTTTCCTTTGTAAATAGCAGCGCTCACACTAAAGCTGTGCTTAGAATTAAAACGTTTTCCGGGGCGCTTAATACTAAGCTCACCACCGACAGTGCGAAGTTCTTCGCCTATCCAGCTATTAATGGCCGAGTTTGTATAGTTATAGGGTGAAGTCCAGCCTATATCGGGGTTTTCTAGCGACATACTAGGATAAAACCCACCGAGCTTTACATGCCATTTATAACGGCTGTTTACTAACGGCTGATACTGTAAATACGCTTGGCTTAAACCTAAAGTAGTTTTCGGCTCTTGATTGGCATTAACAACGGCATGTGCGCGCCAAGCACTACTTAATTCGGCCTTAAAGTCTATAATTCCTTGCGATAACAAAATGCTATCACTGCTATCCCCATGGCGATATAAACCAATACCGCCATCTTGAAAGCTTTGTGTATCATCGCTTGCAACCGCACGTACCTGAATAAGCCCATTAACTTGCGAAAAAGCCGGTAGGCTCATAAAAAGTAAACTAAGTATTACTGTATTTTTGCGCTTAATAGTCATCGAATTCATCCGTAGCAAAGTCTATTTGCTCGGCTATGGCCTGCTTTACGGTGTAGTGTATAGGTGACTCGCTCACATTAACGCTGTGGGTTTCTACGTTGCTTATATCGCTAAAGCCAGAATGCCATACGCTCATGCTGTATTGCCCATTAGGGGCAGTTAAATTAACCACACCGTTGTCGTCGGTAATTGCAAAAACGGTGCTATCAACCACCACAATATAGCCTAGCATCCAGTCATGAATATTACAGCCAAGTTCAACCACCCCTGTTTGATCAAACGTTATGGGCGCTTTAGGTTGCTCTTTGTAAAGTTTCAACTCAAAGGTTTTAGCTTTAGAAAACGAATAAACATGGTGCATAATAGAGTCGGCATTAGGAAACTCTACCTTTGCATTTTGCGGAACCACTAACGTATGCGGCGTAAACTCGCGGTTTTTTTGGCTCATTGCATAGGTTTTACTTGCTTGGTTACTAGCTTCAATGGGCGCTCCGCTTAGCCACACTACCGCATTTGCTAAAGGCTGATTATTGGCATTTTTTATAGTTATTGTTGTTGCAGCTACGCAAGTACTCATACTTAGCAGTAATATACTGAGTAAGGGTTTTATCATGGGGCTAATCGCTATTATCAATTTGTTTACATTATAGACCGATTAAACCGTTAAATTCTTTCTATTTTTTAAAACATTGAATACGTATGTAGACAGTCGTATTAACAACTCAGTGCCATTATCCTTAAAGGTCACCACCGACTCATCAAAGGACACACAATGAGAACATCCGCACTTTTACTACTGGCGTTTGCTGGCAATAGCTTTGCACAAACCGCTGTAGTTGAATCACCTAATTCACAAATAAAAGTGACTATTTCAGATGAAAATAGCACACCCAGCTACGCTATTAGCTTTAAAAACAAACCCGCTATAAACGCATCGCGCCTGGGTTTTGAATTTAAAACCCAAGCGGCATTTAGCGATGGTTTTAAAATTACCCATGTTAAGCAGCAAAGCGTAAATACCCAGTGGCAACAACCTTGGGGCGAGCGACAAACGGTTACTGATAAACACAACGAAGTTGCGGTTACGTTTACAAAAAACGAGCCTAATGGGGCAGCCTACACAGTGCGCTTTAGAGCTTTTGATAGTGGCGTTGGGTTTAGATACGAAGTGCCAAAACAGGCAGGCTTTGAGCAAACACACATTACCAAAGAGCTCACCGAGTTTGCCATTAACAATAACAACAATGCCACCGCCTGGTGGATACCCGCCCGCGGTTGGAACCGATACGAATACGTTTACAACACGACCGCATTAAATGACGTCCCCCTTGCGCATACGCCGTTCACCTTAAAAACCAATGACGGTACCCATATAAGCATTCATGAAGCAGCCTTAGTTGATTACGCAGGTATGGTGCTTAATCAGCGCCGCCCAGGCACTTTTAATGCCGATTTAACACCGTGGTCAGACGGCATTGCTGTTAAAAAGCAAGGGGCGTTTAATACCCCTTGGCGCACCATTCAAATTGCCGACAGCGCGGTTGGCTTAGTCAATTCAGACATAATATTAAATTTAAACGAGCCTAATAAACTCGGTGATGTATCGTGGGTAAAACCTGGTAAATACGTGGGTATTTGGTGGGGCATGCATATAAACACGCAAACCTGGGGCAGCGGCGAAAAGCACGGTGCCACCACACAAACCACCAAATACTACATGGACTTTGCCGCAGAATATGGCTTTGATGGCGTACTAGTAGAAGGCTGGAACATAGGTTGGGACGGTGACTGGTTTTTTAATGGCGATGTATTTAGTTTTACACAACCCTACGACGACTTTGATATAGCGGCCCTTACTCAATATGGCAAACAAAAAGGCGTGCAGTTAATTGGCCACCACGAAACATCGGGTAATGTAAGTAACTATCGCGACCAAATGGACGAGGCCTTTGCCCTTTACGAAAAATCAAATGTAAGCCAAGTTAAAACGGGTTATGTGGCCGACGGCGGTAATATAAAGCGCATAGACGAAAACGGCATTGCCCGTCATGAGTGGCACGATGGCCAATTTATGGTTAACGAGTACCTGTACAACGTAAAGCTGGCTGCTAAACATAAAATTAGTATTAACACCCACGAGCCAATAAAAGACACCGGCCTGCGTCGTACCTACCCAAATTGGATTGCCCGCGAAGGGGCACGCGGCCAAGAGTTTAATGCATGGGGCACGCCACCTAACCCACCAGAGCATATTCCTATGCTGGCGTTTACCCGTATGCTGGCAGGGCCTATGGACTTTACCCCAGGTATTTTTGATATGAGTTTTAATGGCTTAGGCGATAATACAAACCGCCCGCAAACAACGCTTGCCAAGCAGCTTGCACTGTATGTAGTGCTATATAGTCCGATTCAAATGGCCGCCGACTTACCTAAAAACTATTTAGCTAAGCCTGATGCATTTCAATTTATTCAAGACGTACCCACCGATTGGCAGCAAAGCATTGCGCTTGATGGCGAAGTGGGCGATTTTATTGTATTTGCCCGTAAAGAGCGCAAACGCGATAAATACTCAGGAAACGACTGGTATTTAGGCGCCGTAACCGATGAAAAAGCCCGTACTATTGAGGTAAAACTCGACTTTTTAGAAAAGGGTAAAAAGTTTGAAGCGCAGATATACCAAGACGGTAAAAACGCTGAATGGAAAAACAATCCGTACGATTTAGATATCGAAAAGCGCATAGTTAGCGCAAACGACAAGCTAACGTTAAAACTAGCAACAAGTGGTGGTACAGCAATCCGCTTTAAAGCACTTTAAGTTTTAACGCTATTAAAGTTATTAAAATAGCCAACTCTGCACAGCTTACTGTGCAGAGTTTTGTATTTTTATCGGTAAATAAATTTGTGCACTTAGGCCACCCTCTGGGCGGTTTTCAAGCTTAACTTTACCATCGTGCATATCAATAATACGCTTAATAATGGCAAGGCCTAAACCACTACCTTCGCTGCCACGCGCTGCATCTCCTTGCTTAAAGGGCTCGAACACCGATTCAAGTTCGCTTTCTGGAATGCCTGGCCCGTTATCGTTTACCGCTATCACAACGTATTTTTTGTTTGAATTAAAGTAGCTTAAAACTTCTATGTCGCCGTCAGAATAACGCAGCGCATTTTCAATCATGTTAGTAATTACACGTTTAATAGCCACACTGCTTAACGGAACAAGTCCCACGCTAGGGTTACCTTTAAAGGTAATAACACGCTGATGTTTAAGCTCACAATTAACCACTTCAGACACGAGTGCGTTTATATCTTCGCAAACAAGCTCATCTGTTTTGTGGTGGCGTAAATACTCAATAAATTGATCGATAATGCCGTTCATATCTTCAATATCGTATATGATGCCCTCGCGAAGGTAGTCATCCTCATCGCTCATCATTTCGGTTGCAAGACGAATACGAGTTAGCGGGGTACGTAAATCATGAGAAACACCAGCCATGAGTAAACGGCGGTCGTTTTCAAGAGCGGCAATGCCACGCGACATCTGGTTAAATGCACGGGTCACTTCGATTACTTCACTGGAGCCCTCTTCTTCAAGCTTAGAGCTAAAATCGCCCTTACCTACTTTCATAGCAGCTTGCTGCAACGCCTTTAATGGCCGGTTCAAGTGCCTCGCAAATAGCCAGCCGCCTAATACACTTAAAAAACCAATACTTGATAAGTAAAAGGTTAAAAATTCGAGATTGTTTTCTTGATACCCGCTAAGCGGTACTTTTACCCAATACCCCGGCGCTTGCGGCGCTTCTACCCAATAAATCAGTGGGTCGGTTTGGCTAATGCGCACCCGCGCCGAGCCATTTAATTGCTCAGACATACTACGCGACAGCATCGAGTACTCTCGGGTTTGACCAAGCCCTTGGCGCATTGCCTCGCGCTGCGTCATCACTTCTATACCAGTAATTTCAAAAAATTTTTCAGATACTTCGTCGTTTATTTCTACGCCATCTTCCCAGTCTATAAACACCGTTTTAATTTGCTTTGCAAGCATAAGGTTTACTTGCTCTATGGTCGGTTTTACAACGTAAAAGCTTACCGTAACATAGGACACTATTTGGTTAATTAGCAGTAAAGCGGCCACTAAAAATACAGTTTGTCCAAACGCACTTCGCGGAAAAAATCCCATATAAACTACTTTTCACCGTCAGGAACAAACACATAACCTAAACCCCAAACCGTTTGAATATAGCGCGGGTTGGCGGCATCTACTTCAATCATGCGGCGAAGTCGCGAAACCTGCACGTCTATACTGCGCTCAAGGGCGCTGTAATCCCGCCCTCGAGCAAGGTTCATTAGTTTATCACGGCTCAGTGGCTCGCGCGGGTGCGATACAAGGGCTTTAAGCACGGCAAATTCTCCGCTGGTGAGCGAAATGGTTTTATCGCCTTCACTCATTTCACGGGTGGCTAAGTTAAGTGTAAATTGGCCAAACACAATAAGGTTTTCTTCTGCTGCGGGTGCGCCCGGCACTTCTTTAGCACGGCGACGTAAAATAGCTTTAATGCGAGCCAGTAATTCGCGCGGATTAAACGGTTTAGGGATGTAGTCATCTGCGCCTAGCTCCAAACCAATAATACGGTCGACCTCATCGCCTTTTGCTGTCAGCATCACAATAGGAATTTCGTTTTCTTTTTGGCGTAGCCGGCGGCAAATTGATAAGCCATCTTCGCCTGGTAGCATTAAATCAAGCACCATTAAGTGAAAGTTTTCTCGCTCAATGAGTCTATCCATTTGCTCTGAGTTTGCGGCGGTTCTAACAATAAACCCCTGCTCTACTAAATAACGCTCTAGTAAGCTGCGCAGGCGCATATCGTCATCAACAACTAATACTTTTGTGGTTTCGTGTCCCATTGTTTGTTTCTTATTTTTATCTCCAATTAATAGTTAATATAAATGAAAAACTTAATAATCAAAATCTAATTGCGCGCTTAGATTGTTACTGAACATTTCAAAGCTTAATTTTAATAAATTTTACACTCGACAAATTTTAGCAAGTTTAATAACGTGCACAGCATTAGAGTTAATGAATAAAAGCCGATGAAAACAAATTTAATAACCCGCGAAGGTTACATACAATTACAGCAAGAGCACGACCATTTATGGAACGTTAAACGCCCTGAAGTCACTAAAATAGTAAGTTGGGCGGCAAGCCTTGGCGATCGCTCAGAAAACGCAGATTATCAATACAATAAGCGCTTACTGCGCCAAATTGATCGCCGCGTTCGGTATTTGCGAAAACGCCTACCCGATTTAAAAATTATTGATTACTCACCGCAGCAAGACGGTAAAGTATTTTTTGGTGCATGGGTAGAAATAGAAAACGAACAAGGCGAGATAAAAAAATTTAGAATTGTGGGGCCTGATGAAATATACGACCGCAAAGACTACATATCAATTGACTCACCTATGGCGCGCGCCCTAATAAAAAAACAAGTAGATGATGATTTTGAGGTACCTACACCACAAGGTAAAAAAGAATGGTATGTAAATAGTATTGAATATCAAAAATAATCCCCCATAACATTATTAATAGGGAATAACATTGATTCAGATCAGCTAAATTTTTTATTGTGTAATATATCTCATTAGGATATATATTAAGTTCGCAGGTTTATTTTTAACCTGATTTTTAAGGTAATGGCTATGTCAAACTTAGTACAGCGCATATGTAGTAATGCCGTATTGTTTGCACTTTTAATGAGTGTGAGTTTGACGCTGCACGCCAATACCACCGAAGTAAGTATAGATAACGCCAGTGTATCTAATCATTTTATCGCTTGTGAATTTCCTGACCAAGCCCCCCCCGACATTGACTTAGATTCTCATGTTAATGCATTTGCTATTAGGTTGTTTCAACCGCTACCTAATGTAGTTTCATCTTTTTACCAAAGTACAAACCTAAACCGTCCTTTTAGTACGGCATATCAACGTGGTCCACCTAGCTATTTAATTTAATTCACAATTTTACTTTTTGATTAAATTTTATAACGAATAAGGTGACTACCATGTCTAACTTTAAAGAATTGCGTACCCAAAATATTTCTAATGCTGTTATTGCAAGCACGTTTGAAGAGCAACAAGCCGCTATTGATTTAACGTCTCCGGCATTAACCGTAATCAATAACTTTACCCAAAAAACGCCTATTCGCGCTCCATACGACACAACAATTAACGATGCGCTTAAACAGGTGTTAGCAGAGCATTCTGACTATGTATTGGTAACTGATGAGGCGCAAAAATTAATTGGTATTGTTTCAAGTGCCGACTTACAAAGCGCTAAAATTACAGCCATTGCACAGCGGTTAAATACCACTCGCAATGAAGTGAGCCTTCGCTACATTATGACACCTATTAGCCAACTTAGTGGTGTAAGTATGCAAAGCCTAAGCTATGCAAGTATTGGCGATGCACTGCAAACAATGGAACATCAAGGCAGTATGTTTTTATTAGCAACAACCACTAATAACGAAATATGCGGTTTAATTTCGGCGCGTCAAATAGCTAAAACGTTACATATTCCGGTACATATTACCCCTATTGCTCACACGTTTAGTGATGTTTTAGAAAGTGTAGAGCACCCTCACTAAAGCGCGCTTTTTCACTTTGTCAGCTCAGCCAAGCCAACCATCTTAAAGCAAGCAAAATTGCTTGCTTTAAGAGCTTTTTATTACAACCTGCTGTGATATTATTCAACTAATAAATACCTACCAAACTCATTAAATAGCAACTTTAATAAGCTGGGTATAACAGTACCAGAGGGATTTTCTGGTTTTATTTTTTGTATTAAAAGGTTTATGCATGAGCGATATCTCTGCACGTTTAGCCACTGAGCTAAATGCACAACAGCAACAAGTTGTTGCTGCTACAAAATTACTTGATGAGGGCGCAACGGTTCCTTTTATTGCGCGTTACCGTAAAGAAATTACCGGTGGATTAGACGACACGCAATTACGCCTTTTAGAGCAACGTTTGTCGTATTTACGCGAGCTTGAAGAGCGCCGCAGCTTTATTTTATCAACCATCGAATCACAAAATAAATTAACGCCAGCGCTAAGTGCCGATATTACCAGCGCGCAAAGCAAAACTGAGCTTGAAGATTTATACCTTCCTTATAAAGCGAAGCGCCGTACCAAAGGTCAAATAGCTATTGAAGCAGGCCTTGAGCCACTTGCCGATGCGCTATTTAACGATGCAAACTTAGACCCTGAGCAACACGCACAGCAGTATATTAATGCCGACCAAGGTATTACAGATACCAAAGCAGCCCTTGATGGTGCTAAATTTATTTTAATGGAACGCTTTGCAGAAGATGCTAAGTTATTAGCAAAATTTAGAAGCCACATTAGCCAACACGGCGCCATACAAAGCACACTTATTGACGGTCAAGAGCAAGCGGGTAGCAAATACCGCGACTACTTTGATCATCAAGAACCTCTTAAAAAGGTCCCTTCGCACCGTGCACTTGCTATGTTACGCGCACGAAACGAGGGTATTTTACAGCTAAGTGTTAACCCAGAACCAAGCAGCGAAAATGCAGCCCAGCTATGCGCACAAATGATTGCTGATCACTACCGCTTAGACGTGAAATATAAAGCAGCTAGCGCATGGTTGTTAAGCGTTGTGCAATGGGCTTGGAAAATAAAGCTTGGCCTACACTTAGAAAATGAATTTTTAGCAGCCATGCGAGAAAAAGCCGAAACCGGCGCTATAGATGTATTTGCTAAAAACTTAAAAGACTTACTTATGGCCGCGCCTGCTGGGCCACGAACCACGCTTGGCCTCGATCCTGGGTTACGTACTGGCTGTAAAATTGCCGTAGTTGATGGCACAGGTAAATTGCTTACAACGCAAACTATTTTCCCCCACGCGCCACAAAATCACTGGGAAAAATCGTTGCGTACATTAGAGCAATTATGTCGCCAGCATAAAGTAGAGCTTATTGCGATTGGTAACGGAACCGCATCACGCGAGTCTGACAAGCTAGTAGGCGAACTTATTAAGGCTAATGCTGAGCTTAAATTAAATAAAATTATGGTAAGCGAAGCCGGTGCATCTGTTTATTCTGCGTCTGAATTTGCAGCGAATGAATTTCCTGATTTAGATGTGTCTTTACGTGGCGCGGTATCTATTGCGCGTCGCCTGCAAGATCCACTTGCCGAGCTTGTTAAAATTGAGCCAAAATCAATTGGTGTAGGCCAATACCAGCACGATGTATCGCAAAGCCAATTGGGTCAAACACTGACCGCAGTGGTAGAAGACTGTGTAAACTCTGTGGGTGTTGATTTAAATATGGCGTCGGTGCCGCTCCTTACTCGCGTGTCGGGGTTAAATAAAACCTTAGCGCAAAATATAGTAAATTACCGCGACACTAACGGCACGTTTACTAAACGTAGCGAACTTAAAAAAGTTGAGCGTTTAGGACCAAAAGCGTTTGAGCAAGCTGCAGGCTTTTTGCGAATTAATAACGGGAAAGATCCACTTGATAACTCATCTGTTCACCCTGAGGCTTATCCTGTTGTTAAACTTATTTGTGAGCGTAACAACCTTGATGTAAATAGCTTAATTGGCAACAGCGAGTTTTTAAATAAACTGGTTGCTAATGACTACACCGACGAGAAGTTTGGCTTACCTACTGTAACCGACATCATTAAAGAGCTAGATAAACCTGGGCGCGATCCTCGTCCTGAGTTTAAAACTGCTGAATTTAAAGCCGGCGTAGAAAAAATCACAGACTTAAAACCTGGAATGATTTTGGAAGGTGTGGTTTCTAATGTAGCTAACTTTGGTGCGTTTGTTGATGTAGGTGTACACCAAGATGGTCTAGTGCATATTTCGGCAATTACTAATAAGTTTATCTCTGATCCTCGCGAAGTAGTAAAAGCCGGTGACATTGTAAAAGTAAAAGTGGTTGAGGTAGATGCCCCACGTAAGCGTATTAGCTTTACTATGCGCTTAGATGATGAAATAGACACAAGCAATAAACCCGCTGCTGCGCCGCAAAAGCAACGCAGTAACCAAGGCCAGCAACCGCGTGCAGCAAAACCAAAGCGCGATAACGGTAACGCCATGATGGGTAATGCCTTTGCCGATGCATTTGCTAATGCAAAAGTAAAAAAATAATACCAATCCGTATAATTAAGTGATTTATTTTAGGGTGGATAAACATGTTGATAGCAAAGCAAAAAATTCGCTATTTAGTTGTTCTAAATGAGAATTTTTTAACGCAGATAGCGACACGTTTAGCCCCTGAAAATGATTAAATATTAATGCGGATTTGTATAATCCCCTTTTGCTATAAGAAGTGATGTCTTCTTAAACTAAAAAGCCGCTCATTGAGCGGCTTTTTTAATTATGCTTAACTAGTTTTAACCAAACGCAGAAAAACCACTCTCGTTTTGTGGCGAGCTAGTCATTTGATAAAAATTAGCAATACGGCCAGCTCGAGCGTCTACTTCAGGATCGCGTGATTGCTCTGTATTTGTATCGCTTTGAGACTCAGCGGTGCTGGTTTCGTTTATTGATAACGCACTTTGTGGCTCTTGTGCTCGCGCTTCATCGTCAGCAGGGGCTGATAACTCAGCTTGTGCTGCGGCCATTTTTTGGGTTGCATCAGCCGCGATTGCCCTGTCGGCACTTGATGGCTCTGCTGGGGCAAGTGCGGCTGCACGTACCGTTTGCATTTTCTCTATAGTGGCTTGCGGATCGTCGGGGATTACAGATACATCAATTTGTACCTCACCGCCTACCGCGTAATTAGTGCCATCTGGTCCACGTTGGTATTCATAGCTTGGCGAGCCTGCATACTGCCCACCCACCGATGCATGAGCTTGCTCATGCACACGCACTTCAGTGTCGCGCGCTTTAAGCTCTTTAATTTGCTGCTGTTCTATTTCAAGCTGTTGCTGCTCTTGTTCTTCCTCGGAGGTGTCTGCGCTTGCTTGTTGATTTTGTTGCTGTTCGTTATTTGAATCTTCGCTGCCTTGCTGACGCTGCTCAACAGTTTGCTCATCACTCAGCTTACCGGTTGCATCGTACGTGGCGGGGTCTGCACTTGTTGGCAGCTTTGCTTTATCAGCATCACTTTGCGCTTTGGTTTCTGTGTTACTGGCACTATTAGGGGCAGGGGCAGGAATAACGTCGCGCAGTTGGTTGTCACGCCGAGCGGTTTCCGTATAAACATTGGCGGTGTTTATATTGATAGACGGAAATGGCGTGACAATATTCATAACGTTTAAGCTTTAATATCGATTAGCGTACCAAGCACTTCATCAGCCGTTTGAATAGATTGCGTGTTTGCTTTGGCATTAAATTCTTCGACTTTTAAATTAACAAGCGCTTCGTCAACTCGAGCGGGTTGTGCAGCAGGCGCTGTTACAGCTTCATCTGAACTCGCTGCTGTTAACTGGCGCTGTTGGGCTAGCTGTGTATCGTCTTGCTCTTCAATGGTGGCACGGTTTATCTCTGCGCTTGCTCGCTCTATACCTTGGCTTGCACGATTAAACCCTTCTACACCACTATTAAATACTGAACCAATAGCCATGCTGTACCTCCAAAAAATAAATATTGTTTAATTATCGCTCACTTTATGGGCAAAATAAAGCTTTAAACAGGACCTTTCTTTAGGCTATTTTAAAGCATTGATTTAACGACAGATAAAAACTCTCTTTTATGAGAAATAAACGGCGCGTGCGAAGCTTTGTCTAGTACTTCGTATTCAAACTCAGTATTTAGTGCTGCCATTTTATTAATTGCTTTGTAAGGTACCAGCGCATCTAAACGACCAAATATCGCTTTTATAGGCACTGGGCAATGTGTAAATACGTCGCGCAAATCATCATTTTGTAAAATGCTTAAACCCGCACTTAACGCCTCACTTTCTGGGGCGTTATACTGGTTTAACAATTGCTTTAGCTGCTTTATATCATCGCGTGCCGACTCGCTCCCCATAGCCTGAATAGCTAAAAAGCGCTCTATGGTTTTTTCTCGGTGATTAACTAATTGCTCTTTAAATTGCTCAAGCACGCTGGCTTTTATGCCAGGCCAATCATCTGCCTCGGCGAAAAAAGGGGTTGAGGCAACTAAAATAACTTTTGAAACTTTTTCAGGCCAATGCTTTGCAATATACAATGCAAACAACCCTCCTAGCGACCAACCCATTACAATAGAGTTAGGGCTAAGTTGCTCGCTTACGATTTCAGCCGCATCGTGAAAATTATAAGGGCTTGGGCAGCTATTGCTGTTGCCAAAGCCAGGCAGGTCAATACTGCGCACCGAGCCACTGTATAAAAACGTTAACTCTGGCTGCACTAATTGCCATACGCCTTGATTCATACCCCAACCATGTAATAAAACTAACTCGCTTTGCATATTTGCCTAACCTTAACCAAACTTAGCTCCATCATAACGGTTAATAACGCGAAAGCAACGCAAGGAGCTGCCAATGCAGCACACATTCTTTAACTGGCTGTTTCCCTCTTACTGCTTGCAGTGTCAGGGGGTTGTTAGTACTCAAGAGGCCCTGTGTAACTATTGTTTGGCAGATTTAAACGTGTTTGATTTGAATAAGCACAGCAATTTATTACACCGCCCTGATATTGTAGAAATGTTTCCAAATTGCGAATTTGATAAGCTCTTTGCCTGCGCTTTTTACCAACCCCCTTTTGAGCACTGGCTTAAACGCCTCAAATTTAATAATCAAATTCATTATAAAAAAGCACTGCAACAAGTAATTAAATGCCAACTTGCTCTATTTTTTGAAAATTTAGCTACCCAGCCCGACATTTTTATCATTCTACCCTTGCATCAACGCCGTTTTTTAACACGAGGGTTTAATCAGGTCAGTCAAGTATGGCAGCCTTGTTTAGCCAAACACGCTTGCATTAGTAATGCGCTTACACGAAATAAAGCCACGCAAGCACAGTCCCGACTATCTAAAGCCAAACGGATTCAAAATGTAAAAAATGCCTTTGTATGTACACAAGATATGAGCGGAAAAACAGTGGCAATAGTCGATGATGTAATGACCACAGGCGCAACGCTCAACGCAGCTACCCGAGTATTAAAGGAAGCGGGCGCTAAACAAGTGTGGGCTTTTGTTACTTGTTTAACGCCACTTTAACAGTGTACTTAATCGCCTCTCACTCTAAATGTATGGCCAAAAAATAACGCATTACTGAGTAATCGACTTGTGCCGTACCAGTATCCTCTAAAAACGGGGTTATCGGTCATCGCAATAACACTGCCACGCCCGTATGAGTGAGCAATCATGGCTGCTGCACCGGCAATTTGCTGCTCATTTACGCCATCGGTAAACCCTGCTAGTAGTGGTTTTTGTGGGTAAGTGAGTATGTTTACAAACGGTGCGGATGATTTTTCTAATAACCAGGTGCTATTTTTAAATACTGGCAATGTTTCGC
Source organism: Pseudoalteromonas sp. P1-13-1a (assembly GCF_001401875.1). Lineage (NCBI taxonomy): Bacteria > Pseudomonadati > Pseudomonadota > Gammaproteobacteria > Alteromonadales > Pseudoalteromonadaceae > Pseudoalteromonas > Pseudoalteromonas sp. P1-13-1a. Next base: position 48,533 of record NZ_LKDV01000015.1, read on the forward strand.
GATTAAGCGAAAATGTAAGTGGATGCGTGGTGTCCACATCGGTATTAAAAATAGCGCCGGCTATGCGTTGTCGCCCTGCTAAATGGTCTTTATCTGCGTAATTTAACCCTTGAGTATTAAAAGCGCTGGCTACATCTTGCCTAGATAAATAATTAGCTTTAAGTAATTGCTGATCGGCTAAAAATTTAGCGCCGCCTTTGTGGCCCCAAATTACGCCGCCTTTTCTTACCCAGCTTTTAATGGCAACTTTATCACTATCAGGTAAGCCCGAGTAATTGCCATTCGCTAGTACAATGTGACTGTAATTATTTAAGTCCAGGCTACCTAAGCGCTCCATTTCTACTATGGTCGGAGAAATACCGACAAAGCGGTCTAGGTAATACCAAACTTCGCCTGCTTCGTATTGGCTTACACCTTTACCGCCCACAAGCAGTACTTTTGGCTCGTTTAATACTGCCATAGTGCGCGACCCTAAATCGGCGCCTTTACTAGTAAGACCGGTGGTAATAGGCTTTATCGCAATACCAAATTGGGTTTGCGCATCGTTTAAAATAGCCACCCAATCAGGATTCGTTTGCAACCCAGCAGGAACAATAATACTGCCAGGTGCAAAGTCTATTTCGGTGGTGCTGCTTTTAGCTGTTAATGCGCTTAACGCTACACGCGCTTTAATGCCTTGCTTTAGCAAGCTATTTAACATTTTAGGTGCTAAGTAATCATCCCAGGCAAAACCAAATGCATAACTTTGCTTTAACGCAGCAAATGATGGTTTAACGGCTTTTTGCCATGCAGTACTTGCAACCTCTAAACCCCAACTACTTTTTACTTTTGCAAACTCTAAATTAAACGCATGGGCAAGGGTCCAACCCGATACATCGTAAAATGTGTTGTCGGCAAAGCTTTTTTGCTCGCTAAAAATAGCCTTAACTAATCTAAATTGAGGTTGTGCCAGCGGGACAAAGTAACTATTTGTAGAAAAGTTTTTACCATTGGCTTTTAGCGTTTTGGTAAGTGGGTAAGCATTTATTTGATGCTGCTTTAACAGGTTTAAAAATAGCTTAATGCGGGTGCTGTCTTTAGCACCCTCAACCACATAGCCTTCAAAACTTTCATCATGTGCTAAATCAATTGCTTGGTTATAAAATTTTGCCTGATAGGTTAATAGCGCCTCACGGTTATCTACCGCTGCTTTAAAGGTTGATAGGCTGGTTAATAACTGATTTTTAATAGTAAAAGGAAAGGTAAGCGTACCGTTTATGGTGTCTTGTACATGCCCACGTGAGCTTGCTTGCTCAAATAAAATACCTATACCGCCGTTTACATCGGGGTAGGTTGAACCCTTGCCGTAATAAAAGTCGTCAAAGCTTTCTTCGGTAAAATAAAGGGCATTATTTTTGTCTAAGGTTTTAGCATGGTAATTGGCTATAGCTTTAGTAAGCGTTACGTTTTCATCTGGGGTGATTGGGTGCTTGCGACTAGCAATACCAGGTTGAAAAAAGTAGCTGCTGTTAGGGCCCATTTCATGAAAGTCGGTAAGAATATTTGGCTTCCATTGATGAAATTTAGCAATGCGTGCTCGCGACTCTGGGTGTTGTAGCAATAACCAATCGCGGTTTAAATCAAACCAATAGTGATTTGTACGGCTACTTGGCCAGCTTTCTACGTGTTCACGCGTTTTTGGGTCGCTTGATAAGTTCATCCCCCGATTACTATTAGCCCAATTGGCAAAGCGAGCCAAGCCATCGGGGTTAAGTGAAGGGTCGAGCAAAATAACGGTATTATTTAATAGCTTTTCTATTTCTGGGCCTTGCGCTGCAGCAAGGTAATACGCAACCAATAAAGCGGCATTGCTGCCTGATGACTCATTGCCGTGCACACTGTATCCCATCCAAACTACAGCAGGCTCATTTTGTGTGTTTTTAGCTTGCTCACTGTTTGTTAAACGGGCTAAATGCGCTTGGCGAATTTGCTCTAAATTAGCGAGTTTTTCAGCGCTACTAATACTTAGCATCACAAGCGGACGTTGCTCGTGTGTGCGCCCTATTACTTCAAAATTTATACGATTACTTTTTTGCGCTAGAATTTCCATATAACGCACAAGTTGGTCGTGCCTTACATGCCACTCACCTACTTCGTAACCAAGTACGTCTTGTGGGGTGGGTATTGTTTTATCAAACTCTACATCTTGTTCAAAATAATACGAAAGTGGTTTTGCCATACTTGAAAAGCTAAGCATTACCACCATTATAGTTACTATCCAGCGCATATAAATCACTCTAAAAATGTTTGTTATTTGCACGCTAGCATTGCTTAAAATAGATGCCAACTTTTTACGCTCAACACTAGCCGCAACACGATGAGCGGAGTATGATATGCAGTATCCGAGTAATTTAGTCAAGTATAGACGGTTTTATGATTTCTATTTCCGAAACAGCACAAGCGCATTTTGCTAAACTTTTAGCAGATCAAGCACAACAAACTAATATTCGTGTGTTTGTTGTAAACCCTGGTACATCACAAGCGGAATGTGGTGTTTCTTATTGCCCAGAAGACGCCGTAGAAGACAGCGATATTCGTCTTAACTTTAATGGTTTTGATGCCGTAGTAGATACAGAAAGCGCCCCTTTTTTAGAGGAAGCTGAAATTGATTTTGTTACCGACAAAATGGGCACTCAGTTAACGTTAAAAGCGCCTAATGCAAAGGCACGTAAACTAGGCGATAACGCATCACTAAATGAGCGTGTTCAACACATGCTTGAGACCGAAGTAAACCCACAGCTAGCTAACCATGGTGGCCAAGTAAGCTTAGTTGAAGTAACCGCTGAAGGTATTGCTGTACTTCAATTTGGTGGTGGCTGTAATGGCTGTTCTATGATCGATGTAACCCTAAAAGAGGGCATCGAGAAAGAAATGGTTGCTAAATTTGATGAAATCACCGGTGTTGCCGATATTACCGAGCACCAAGCGGGCGATCACTCTTATTACTAAGCAATAATGTTAAAGCCGCTTATTTATCGCTTAGGGAGCAACCCTAAGTTGAGTTTAACGCGCTTTTTTCGCGGCTTAGCACTGTTTGTGCTAGCCGTGATATTTATAGCCCTTGGCTACTACACTCATTTTAGTTTGCAAATTATAGGCGTGGTTATTTTAATCCCGGCATTATTTTTTGCTGCATGGGGGTATAGCGGTATTTTTGCCAATCGTTTCTCACAAGTTTTAAAAGATATGGGGCCAAAAGATCACGACCCCGACCTATGGAAATGACGCGTTCGCTTAATCGAGTAGCTGATTCGTTGCTTTTAACTGCAAGTACTTAATAAATAACGTAACGCCGCGCATAAACATAAAGCAACTCATGGCCAGCCATAATGCATTATTTTGCCACTCTATAAACACCCAAAACACCCCAAAAAAGCCAACAGCAGCTGAAAGAATCATACTGTTACGCATATTTTTTGCCCGTGTAAGCCCTACAAATACGCCATCAAACAAAAAGCAGCTCATTGCTAACATAGGCAATACGATTACCCACGGTAAGTAATTTGTCGCCGCTTCTATCACTTCGGGCACATTAGTTAAAAGCTTAATAATAGCGCTACCAAACACAGCAAAAAATACGCTGTACAACACGCCAAAAAGCATTCCCCAAAACACACTTATTTTTACCCATAACCTGATATTATTAACGCTTTGCTGGCCTTTTGCTTGGCCAACTTTGGCTTCGCTTGCATAGGCAATGCCATCAAGCGCAAAGCTTACTAACATTAAAAAGTTAAGTAATACTGCATTTGCTGCAAGCGTTGTTTCGCCTAAGCGCGCACCATAAAAAGTCATAAAGCTAAAGCACAGTTGCAAAATTAAAGAGCGAATAAATATATCTCTATTTAAACTAAGTAGCTCTGTCATTTTGCTGATACTAAGCCAGTTTGGCACGCTTAGCGCCACGCCTTGCCTTTTTGCGAGCTTAATCACTAGTAACAACGCAAAAGCCAACGCACAGTAATCTGCAATTAACGACGCCCATGCTGCTCCCGCTACTGCCCAGTCTAAATACACCACAAAATATATATCGAGCACTATGTTGGTAATATTGGTCACTAGCAGCAAGTAAAATGGCCCACGTCCATAATGTACGCCAAGCATCCACCCTAGCAGCACTAAATTACACAGTGCGGCAGGGGCACTAAATATACGAATACTAAAATACTGATATGCTTGCGCTAAAACCTCGCTATTTGCGCCTGACAAAAAAGAAATTGCTTGTTTTATCAAGGGGGAGAAAGCAATAAGCGCTAACGCCACAAACACAGCCAGCAATAAGCTGCGTTTTAAAAGCGCAGCCAAGTGTGTTAAGTTATTTTGCCCGTATGCTTGGGCTACTAACCCTGTGGTACTCATACGCAGAAAACCGGCGAGCCAAAATAAAATAGAAATAACCGTTGAGCCAAGTGCAATCCCCGCTAAGTAATGTGCACTACCTAAGTGGCCGATAACAGCAGTATCAACAATTCCTAACAGTGGGACAGTAATATTTGATAATATCATTGGTCCCGCTAGCAACAGCAAGCTTTTATGGTGTGCCTTATTATGTTTAAGAAATTGTTTCATTTAGTTTTAATTACTCTCATTTGTTTTTCAGTACGTGCTCATGCGGCAGTTATTCTACAGTATCACCATGTAAGCGAAACCCTTCCGGCTGTAACCAGTGTAAGCGCAAACACCTTTACCAAGCACATGAACTATTTAAAAGAACACAATTTTAATGTTATAGCGCTAAATGAGCTAATAAACGCTATACAACAGGGCAAAAACTTACCTGAGAAAACAGTCGCTATCACCTTTGACGATGGTTATAACAATAACTACGAACAAGCAGCGCCAATTTTAGAAAAATTTGGCTATCCCTATACTATTTTTGTAAACCCTACCCTTATTGATGAAGGCAAAGGCTACGTAATGGGGTGGGAAAAATTAAAAGAGCTCGCTGGCAAGGGAGCGTTAATTGCAAATCATACAGCCCAACATGACTACCTGCATATCAAGCTAAAAAATGAGAGCGATGCGCAATGGCGGGCTCGTATAAAACAAGATATTTTGCACTCGCAACAACGCATTAAAGAAAAAATAGGTCACGATTACAAATACCTTGCTTACCCGTATGGCGAGTTTAACAACACACTACAAGAGCTTGTAAAAGAACTTGGCTTTGTTGGTATAGGCCAACACTCAGGTGCGGTTAATAGTAATTCTAATTTTACACGTTTGCCCCGTTTTCCAGCCTCTGGCTTTTATAGTAAATTAGATACGTTAATCACAAAATTAAACTCACGAGCGTTTAATATAAAAAATCTAGTCTACCAAGACAGTGTAACCTCGCAAAATCCACCAACACTGAGTATTGAGTTTGAAATGGGCGATTTTCATAAAAGTCAGTTTGCGTGCTATGTATCAAGTGTAGGGCAGGCGAAATTAACGTGGATAAACGACACGACTGTAAAAATTGACTCGCCAAAGGCGCTAAATAAAGGTCGCTCACGCTTTAATTGTACCGCGCCTTCTATCAAGCATGCTGGTAGTTACTATTGGTTTTCACAACCGTGGGTTATTCAGTAGTAATTACAAGCTATAACTCGCCTTACACCTTTATAGCTTGATGCAATAAGCGCTGCGTTACTTTATCAAGCGCAACAATTTCATTAGCGGCACCTAAATCTACTGCCGCTTTGGGCATTCCCCACACCACAGAAGAAAACTCATCCTGGGCAATGGTGTAACCCCCCGCTTGTTTAATACTTAGTAAGCCCTTTGCGCCATCGCTTCCCATACCGGTGAGCAGCGCTGCCACAATGTTTTTTGCGCCGCACTCAAGTAACGAGTTAAATAATACATCTACCGCCGGTTTATGGCGGTTCACCGGTTCAGAATCATCAAGTTCGCAATATAAACTCACCCCTCTTTTTTTTATGCTTAAATGCAAACCACCTGGGGCTATATACGCACACCCTGCACTAAGCTTGTCACCGTGCTGCGCTTCTTTTACGTTAATAGCACAAGTGCGGTCCATACGCTGCGCAAACGAGGTACTAAATACCGGAGGAATATGCTGAGTGATCACAATTGGCGGGCTATTTACTGGCATTTTTATAAGGACTTCTTTTATTGCTTCTGTGCCCCCTGTCGAAGCCCCAATAGCAATAACTTTGTTTAATAAAAATTGTGCATTGGTGGGCAAAGGCTCGCTCACTGTCGTGGCTTTTTTAAAGCTTCTTACCCTTGCACCTGCCGCCACACGCACTTTTTGCTGCACGACATACGCATATCGACTCATTTGCTGCTTAACATTCACAGTCGGCTTGGCAATAAAGTCCACCGCACCAAGCTCAAGCGCTTCTAAGGTGATAGGTGAGCCTTGCTGGGTTAATGTAGAAATCATCACAACGGGCATAGGTCTTAAGCGCATTAGGTTTCTTAAAAAACTAATGCCGTCCATTTTTGGCATTTCTACATCGAGGGTAAGCACATCTGGATTGAGCAATTTAATCATTTCTCGTGCTTGGTAAGGGTCTTCGGCACAGCCAACAACCTCGATATCGCTCGCCTGAGATAGTATTTCGCTCAGCAAACGCCTTATCAGTGGTGAATCATCGATTATCAGAACTTTAACCATTGCGGCTCCTAAAACAGCTCTATGTTAGTCTCGGTGGCTTTATCTTGTTGCTTAAGGTTTTGCAGGTAGCGCACTTCGCGTTTTTCAATTGTATTGTTATGCAAATTCTTCAGCTTTTTTACGTGGACTTTGCCCGTATGCGGATGAAAAAAAATTTTTCGAGGCCACGGCCCCCCCATATCTTGTGCTACAAGATTAAGCGACTCTTCCTGAATATACGCATTGGCGAAGCTAATATTCCCTATCCCTATGTCGGTCATGGCGCTAATTATTTTTCCGCCACCAAAGAGCTTTATTTTTAAATTTTTTCGTGCAGCGCCACCTTTTAACACTTCGTTGATCAGGTATTCCATTGCCCAATTTCCGTAGCGACAACTTAAACTATGTGCACTGTTTAACTCTAAACCTTTTTTTACCGGCAGCATAAAATGATTTACGCCTCCTATACCGGCTTTTTCATCATATACACACGCGGCTATACATGAGCCTAGCACTGTAGAAATAAGCTCATCATTTTTAGATACATAAAATTCGCCAGGTAATATTTTTGCCACCACACTTGTGCGCCCTGCATCCCAGTAACGTTTTATATGTTCAAACCCTGGGAGCACCGGCCTAAACTGTGCGTGCATTGTGTTGCTTTTGATACATGGTTTTCCCTAAATTTTTAAACTCAGCATGATCTTTTCCCATACTCTCTGAGTGTCCTAAAAACAGATAGCCGCCTCGATTAAGTGCATTTGCATAACGTTTAAACAAAGTATCTTTTGTTTCTTTATCAAAATAAATAACCACGTTACGACATAAAATTACATCAAAATGCCCTTTCATGGGCCACTCTTGTAAAAGGTTAAGGCGTTTAAAAAAAATGTGCTTATTTAGTTGTGGTTTCACTTTATATGTTTGCCCATCTTTGCTTTTTAAAAACCACTTTTTAAGTACATTGTTTTCTAAACCATTTACATTAGCCGCGGTATAAATACCCGCTTGCGCTTTGGCTAATACATTAGAATCTAAATCGGTTGCTAAAATTTTTACATCCCACGAACTTGGGAATAAATCGGCAAGGGTTATTGCTAAGCTGTAAGGCTCTTCGCCTGTAGAGCAACCCGCTGACCATACGCGTACTCGTTTTGTTACTTTGTTAGTGCTAAGTAACTGCGGCACTATGGTGTTTTTTAAAAACTCAAAGTGGTGGGGCTCTCTAAAAAAGGAGGTTAAGTTAGTGGTAATCGCATTAATAAATGCGTCAAACTCAGCCTCTTTATTATTGTGTAAGTACTCTAAATACTGCGAAAAGTTTTTAAGTTTATGCTCTCTTACCCTTCTTGCTAAGCGGGAATACACCATTTCGCGTTTATGATCGCCAAGCACAATTCCGCATGCGTTATAAACCAACGTGGCAATGTCTTTAAAATCTTTATCGGTACATAAAAATTCTTTCATTGTTATACCTTCCCTTGTAAAACTGGCTTGCTGGCATCTTAACTAGCAAGCCAATAGTGGCTAAAACTCTTCCCACTCATCTGCTGAGTCTATAAAGTTTTCGCCTTTGGGCTGGGTATTTTTTAAATAACCGCTGGGTTGACGCGCTGGGGCTTCAGAACGTTCAAAATGTGCATTGGGCAATGTATTCATACCTTGCTGCCCGAGCGAGAAAAAGTGCAGTAATTGGCGCATCTCATTGGCTTGCTCAGCCATGGACTCACCGGCAGCTGAGGCTTCTTCTACAAGTGCCGCATTTTGTTGCGTCATTTCATCCATTTGCGCAACGGCTTTATTAACTTGCTCAATGCCAGCGCTTTGCTCTTCAGAGGCCTCGGTTATATCCGAAATCATTTGCGTAACACGTTGTACGCTTGAAACAATTTCTCTAAGCGTTTCGCCCGACTCATTAACCAGCACAGTACCGTCGGTGACTTTTGCTACGCTGTCTCTAATGAGCTCTTTAATTTCTTTGGCCGCTCCTGCTGAGCGCTGCGCTAAGTTGCGCACCTCGCCAGCAACCACAGCAAAACCTCTGCCTTGCTCACCCGCTCTAGCTGCCTCTACAGCCGCGTTAAGCGCCAGTAAATTAGTTTGAAAGGCAATTTCGTCAATAACACCTATAATGTCAGCAATTTTTTTACTCGATTCGTTAATAGCCGACATACTCGTTACTGCTCTATTAACCACTTCTCCGCCTTGAATTGCTTTGTCGCAGGTTTCTTCGGCCAAATCGTTAGCAACTTTTGCGTTATCTGCATTTTGCCTTACGGTACTGGTCATCTCTTCCATACTCGATGCAGTCTCTTCAAGCGATGAAGCTTGCTCCTCGGTACGCTGACTTAAATCTGCATTACCTTGTGAAATCTCCTCTGCACCACTGGCAACAAGTGTGGCTGAGGAGTTTATGCGATTTATAACATCAGTGAGTTTATCTGCCGTGGTATTAGCATCTTGCTTGAGCTTATCAAACGAGCCTTGGTACTCTTTCTCTATGCGCTTTGACAGATCGCCATTGGCCATTGCATCAAGCATTAGAGCGGTATCGCTAACGGCATCATCCACAATTTCCACTAAGCTATTTAAACCCTGCGCCAAGCGTAAGAAAAAGCCTTCTTTACCTGTTTCATCTACACGCGTATCTAAATCGCCTTTACCAGCATTACTCACTAACTGCGCAATTTCCTTTTCTATGGCGACTTCACTTGTTCTATCTTCCCACTCAACTACCGTCCCTATACGTTCTTGCTCTGGTGTGAAAATAGGGTTTGCCACTAACCCAAAGGTTCGTCCGCCTACTTTTATTTCAGCGCGATATGTTGTTGTAAGCTTAGCTAATAAGTTTTGCTGGTGGGCCGGGTTTTTGTGGAATATATCTATATTTTGCTTAATTAAATTAGTGCTATCGAAGTTTGGCAGCTCTTTTTTCAAATCATCTTCAGCAATACTCATCATCGATTTAACCGCGTTGTTCATATAAACAATCACATTTGAGGCATCGGCTATCATGGTGTTTGTTGCTACGGTATCAAGCGCCTGTTTTACTCTTAAGTTTTCTTGAGCTTCAGCGCGCTCTTGCTCTGCTTTTGCTACGCTATCGGTAATATCTTCCCATTCAACAATGGTGCCTAAGTGTTTACCTTCATGATTTATCCACGGTGTGGCAATCAAACTAAAAATAAGCCCTGCTAAACGTAACTCAGTTTTGTAAGGTTGCTTTAAGTTTTTTAATAGCTCGCGTTGATGAGCTGGGTGCTTATGAAAATCATCTACACAGGTGCCGATTAAATTATCGACAGAAAAACTAGGTAGCACACTTTGCAAGGCCGTTTCACGTGCTTTGAGCATTGACTTAACTTGATCGTTTACAAATACAATATTGAGATCTTTATCGGCAATCATTACATTGGCTTGGCAAACGGTTAACGCACTTGCTAAGTCCGCAGCCTTTTTAGACTCACGCTCTAGCTGTTTTTGCGCGGTGATATCACTTGCGTATTTAATAACTTTATAAGGCTTGCCATTTAAATCGTATATAGGGTTATAAGAGGCTTGAATCCATATTTCTTGCCCTTGTTTACCTATTCGCATGTACTCGCCCGAGTCGTACTCTCCACGCCCAAGCTTTTCCCAAAACTGTTTATACTCGTTTGTTTTAGCGTATTCTGGGTCCACAAATAATTTATGGTGTTGGCCTTTTATCTCGCTAAGTTGATAGCCTAAACCGTTTAAAAAATTGTCATTGGCAGTAATAATTGTGCCATCAAGATTAAACTCTATCACCGCCTGCGATTTACTAATTGCCTCAAGCTGACCTTGTGCTTCAGCGGCCTGTTTTTTTTGCTCGGTAACATCTGTGGCAAATTTAATTACTTTTAGCACTTGCCCTTGGCTATCAATAATCGGGTTATAGGTCGCTTGAATCCATACCTCACGACCTCCATTTGCAAGGCGTTTAAACTCGTCAGAAATGAACTCACCGCCGCGTAAACGTTGCCAAAAATTTTTATACTCGCTGCTTTGTGCTTCGTCTGGTTCAACAAACATAGAGTGGTGCTGGCCTTGCACTTCTTCTAAGCGATATCCCATTGCATTTAAAAAGTTTGAATTGGCGGTAATTATTCTGCCACTCGGTTCAAACTCAATAACTGCTAATGATTTATTTAATGCATTAACGATTAAGTCATTACTTGATTCTGATTGCTTCGGATTACTAAACCATCCCATGCCCATCACCACCTTTATGTTTGTTTTTGTTGCTACATAGCACTGCGGCTATATATCCATTGTTCTTTGTAAGTCAATTAACGAGACCATTTTTTCACCTACGTTTACCAGCCCTGCCACATACTCACAATTACTCGAATCAGACAGGCTAGGGACGGGCTTGGCGTCTTGCTCTGCAATGCTGTAAACATCAGAAACCGCATCTACTGCGATGCCCATTACTTTTGAATCATTTTCAAAAGTAACTTTTACAACAATAACAACCGTTAAAGGCCCATATTCAGTACTTGGCAAACCAAAACGTAAGCGCAAATCTATTATTGGCACTATGGTGCCGCGAAGGTTTATCACTCCTTTAACAAAATCAGGAGCATTGGGCAGTACGGTAATTTCTTCCCAGCTTCTGATTTCTTGCACGGTTAATATATCTACACCGTACTCTTCATCAGCCATAATAAAGGTTAGAAATTGCTTAACGCCTTGCTGTTGCTCTAAATCAATTTTGTTATTTAACTCGCTTTGTGCGCTAATCATGAAGCCTCCAGGGGTGTTTTAGAGTCTATGATTAGCTCTTGGCTACCTGGTTTTTTAAGTCCTGATAGTTTTATTAAGCCACTAATATCAACAATTAACGAGACACGCCCGTCGCCTAAAATAGTTGCTCCAGACACGCCATCCACTTTTTGATAATTCGCCTCTAAACTTTTTATTACTACCTGCTGCTGTGAAAGTAAGTCATCAACCAGCAAGCCCACTTTTTGGTTGTCGGTTTCAACAACCACCAGCAAGGTTTTGTCTAATGACTCTATGGCGTTTTGATGATTAAAAATTTGATACAAGCGTAAAATAGGGATGTATTGGTCACGCAGTCTTAGTACATCTAAGTCTCTACCCACTCGGCTTACTTTAGTGATATCAATCTGTAGCGATTCAACAATTGAAATGAGCGGAATAATATAAGTATGCTGCGCAACCTTAACTAATTGACCATCTAAAATGGCAAGCGTAAGAGGTAGCCTTATTGTAAAAGTAGAGCCAACGCCAGGTGCTGATGAAACCTCAACGGAACCATTTAAAGATTGAATATTGCGCTTAACAACATCCATTCCTACACCACGCCCAGATAAGTCGCTAACCGCATCGGCGGTAGAAAAACCGGGCATAAAAATAAGCTCATTGATTTCGTCATCGGTTAAATTACAGTCAGCGGTAATTAGCTCATTAGCAATGGCTTTTTCTTTTATTTTTTGCGTATTTAAGCCTTGTCCATCGTCCATTATTTCTATTACGATATTACCGCCTTGGTGAAAGGCATTTAAGGTCACGGTGCCCACGGGGTCTTTACCTGCGGCAACCCGCTGTTCAATTGTTTCAAGGCCATGATCGAGCGAATTTCTGACAAGATGCACCATGGGGTCGGATATTTTTTCCATTACCGTTTTATCAAGCTCGGTTTGTTCCCCTAATAATTTCAACTCCACCTGTTTATTTAGTTTTTGGGCAATGTCGCGCACTAGTCGCGGAAACCGGCTAAATACAAAGTTAATCGGTAACATACGAATGCGCATCACATTTTCTTGCAGGTCTCGGGTATTGTGTGCCAGCTGCGCAAGGCCTTCTTGTAACGACGTAATGGTCGATTCGCTAATTTCTTGCTCGCTCAACTGATTTAACATGGCTTGTGTTATCACCAGTTCCCCAACCATGTTTATTAATGAGTCTACTTTGTCTATTCCTACTCTTATGGAGGTAGACTCCGGTGCTGATGTTGGCTTTTTATCGGCTGTGGGTTTGCTTTTAGGCTTATCGGGTGCTTTTTTGGCATCGCTAATAGGCTGTGTTTGAGCTGTGCTGTGGTTGCTCTTTTCGTCCGTGTTTGCGGTGTGAGAAGTGTCTTCATCAAATAACCCGCCACAGAGCTCTATTTTTATATCGGCATCATCCTCTACCCATTCAAATACCTCTTTAATGGCGGCTTCTTTTTCGCTGGTATTTAAAAAAAAGCGCCAGTGCAAGTAGCACTCGTCACTGCTTAAATCTTTAATATCTGGGATATCGTCTAAAAATGCCTGCGTTTCAAGCTCGCCGAGTTCAGCTAATTCGCTGATCATGAATAAAGGCTCATTGCCTGTTTTAAAAAGGTGATGATGCGGTTTAAAATCAATTTGAAAAGTATTTACCTCAGCAGCAGTCTTTACTTCGCTTGCCTCGGTTGGGGGTGATTCGGCTTGCATTTCGAGTACAATTTCAAACTGTTTTTTTAAGGTCGTAGCGTGTGATAAATCAGGCTCTTGCTCAGCTTGCAGCTCACCAAGTAACCCACGCAAGCAATCAACAGCTTTAAGCAATAAATTAACATGTTCGGTGGTTAGCTCGCGCTCGCCTTGGCGTATTTGATCGAGTAAGGTCTCAAGCACATGAGTAAACTCAGCGACAGAGTTAAAGCCAAAGGTGCCACTGCCCCCTTTAATTGAGTGCGCAGCTCTAAAAATAGTATTTATTGTTTCTAAGTCTTCTTCGCCGGGCTCTAAATTTAATAGCTCGGCCTCCATTGTATCTAGGCCTTCAAAACTTTCTTCAAAGAACACTTCAAAAAATTGACTTAAATCTATACTCACGCCGCACTCCTCAGTTAACGAATTACTTTTTTAAGCACCGCTAGTAACTGATCCGGGTTGAATGGCTTTACAATCCAGCCTGTTGCGCCAGCTGCTTTGCCTTCTACTTTTTTATCTAATCCTGACTCGGTAGTTAACATTAGCAGCGGCGTAAATTTGTAATCAGGAAGACCTCTGAGTTCTCTGATAAGCGTAATGCCATCCATAATGGGCATATTTACATCTGAAATGACCGCATCAAAACTTTGCTGCTTGGCAATCGCAAGAGCCTCGCTGCCATCTTTTGCTTCGGTAACATCAAAACCTGCGGTTTTAAGCGTAAAGCTCACCATTTGACGCATTGACGCAGAATCATCAACCGCTAAAATTTTCTTCATATAAACCTCTACCCTTTACTATCAAGTATTAAATATTGACTTAAGCCAAGTTGATTAATGGCGTTTTGAAGTGCATCACTGTTGCCTACCCATACAATTTTGTGATGTATGGTAAGAAGGTGTTTTTGCAAAGCACACAAAAGTTGAATTGACGCGGTATCGGCTGAAATAACCTCACTGACATCTAAACAAATATCGTTGTTGCTATTGAGTTCTTGTAATAAATCTTGGTGAAGAGTCTCTACATGCATAATTGCAAGTTCGCTTGGAAGTTTTAGCATTTTTTCAGGGCTTTCCCTGTCAATTCAATTCATAACAAAAGCTTAGCCTTAGTTATTAAAATTGCCATAAAAGGCTCAAAAAAATTAATAAAACTTTTAAAAGTGGCGCTAAAAAGCAAAAAAGGAGCCTAAGCTCCTTTTAAAATTCGTGAAAAGTGTAAAACTAGTTTTTATAGTAATCCGCTATTTGCTTAAATTCGCTAATAAGTTGAGTGGTATTAATAAGAGGTACATTGCCTTGTTGGAACTCAGGCTTAAATATGGCTCTTACCGCTCCATTTGCATCAACTAAAGCCACCGAAGCACTATGATCGACCGCATACTCTGATTCTTGTGAGTCACTAATGGCATAAATTAGTCCAAGCTCTCTCACCACTGGGAATAAGTTTTTGTGCTCACCTGATACAGCTAAAAAATCAGGGTTAAAATAATCAATATAGGCCTTTCGTTTTACCGCTGTATCGCGCTGGGGGTCTACCGACATAAACCAAATTTGCAGTGGGTATTCGTTATGTAACTTTTTATACACACTATTTAGCTTCGCAAGCGTTAATGGGCAAATATCTGGGCAGCTGGTATAACCTAAAAATACTAAGTTCCACTGCCCCATAAATTGCGCCTTGGTGACTAACTCACCGTTTTGGTCATTAAGCGTAAAATCTGAAAGAGGCTTTGCTTGCTCATACACTAAAGCTTGCACATCGGGTGCACTATTTTGCTCTGAGCAAGCAACAAGTAAAAACGAAAAAATTACAACTAAGCTAATCCGTAACTGCTTCATAAGGGGAGCCATTTATCTATAAATAAGATCACGAAGAGTACCATTAAATGCACAATTGAAAAGCGAAATAAGTCCATGGCATTACTATTATCAGGGGCTAGCTTTAGCTTAACCGCTTTATATAAAAAGAGTGCATTGAGTACACATGCGCCAACCAAATAAATACCGCCCGACATACCAATTAAATACGGTAACACGCATACAAGCGCCAGTAATATGGTATAAGCCACAACACACGTTTTGCAAAAATCGATACCATGAGTCACTGGCAACATAGGAATTTTAGCGCGTTCGTAATCGCTTTTGCGTGCTATTGCCAGTGCCCAAAAATGCGGTGGGGTCCACGTAAATATAATCATTACAAGTAACCATGGTGCGGCTGCCATTTGATTTGTTTCAGAAACCCAACCCAATAAAGGCGGCATTGCGCCAGCTAAACCACCAATCACAATGTTTTGCGGTGTGGCACGCTTTAAAAAAGAGGTGTAAATAAAAGCATATCCCACTAACGCAAACAACGTAAGTACGGCCGTTAGGGTGTTGGCCCAAAGCATTAGCATTATAAAACCGGCAAACCCTATCACACCTGCAAAGCTTAACGCATGGGTTTTACTAAGCCTGCCTTTGGCTACAGGGCGGTGGCGTGTTCGCGCCATTTTTGTATCTATTTCGCTATCAACAACATGGTTTATTACCGCCGCAGCGCCAGAGAGCAACCCAATACCTAATAAACTAATAAACTGTACTGTAATGCCTCGCCCTACATCAGGCGCCAGTGCCAAGCCAACCCAGGCAGTAAGTACCAACATAGCCACTACTTTAAACTTGCTAATAGCTAAGTAATCTTGCAGTAAATTATAAGCACGTTGAATAAAAGGGTGTGCGCTAATAACTTGTAGTTCTTTTTTGTCTAGTGTGAGTGCCATTATTATTCCCCTTTAAGTGCGTGCTTTTAGGTAGTAACACAACCTAACCATAGTCAATAACAAGATAGCTGCCATTAAATTGTGTGCCAGCGCCACTCCTAGCGGAAAATGCCAATGCACCACCGCAAGCCCCAAACTAATTTGGCACAGTAGCGCAACGAGCACGCTGACAGTACAGTGTTTTATTTTTGCAGATTGCGCCTGACTGTATATACGCCACATAATTAGTGCCAACACAACACATGTAACTAGCGCCCAAATTCTGTGTAATAGGTGAATAGACATACGCGCCTGTTGCGATAGCACTCCGTACTCATAGTTACTGTGCTCAAGCGGCAGCTGAAACACACTACTGAGTGAAAATGGCTGCGCATAACTACACAGCGGTAAGCCATTACAGTGCGGCGCTGCATAATTTGCTGCAAGCCAACCACCTAATGCAATTTGTATAACCAATACAGCCAATGCAACTAAGCTCAATGAAAAGTAGCGTTTAGCGCTACTATCTCCGCCCTCTATGGGTTTACTGGTTAAACGCAGGTATAAAAGAGTGATTAGCGATAAAATACTAAACCCTCCCAGTAAATGCCCCATTACAATGAGCGGTTGCAAGTTCATTGTAACGGTCCACATACCCAGCGCTGCCTGAAATATAACTAACAACAATAATGCTAGCGGTAACTTAACCGGCGTGTTTGAGTTATGGCGCTTTACAAAAGCCAACACAAATAGCGCTAAAATAAGTAATCCCAGCGCACCTGCAAAGTAACGGTGGATCATTTCTTTCCACGCTTTGGCGGTTTCAAACATCATATCTGGGTAACTTTGGGTAGCCAGTGCGATATCGGCTTCATGCTTTGGTACAGTTAAAAAGCCATAGCAACCTGGCCAGTCTGGACAACCAAGACCTGCGTCACTCAAACGTGTATAAGCGCCTAGCCCTACCACTAATAACGCAAGCAACCCCGTTGCAAGTACCCAGTGTTTATAATTTTTATACATAGGAATCTCCCATTAACAATGCGCTATTAGTTAGCTTGAACGAGAATAATTAAGTAGTTTTTTTAAATCTTTTAATAACCCTTTTTGTACTAAACGGTTTTCTTGAGGCTGCTCTTTAAACGGATACTCAAGCACCACTAACCCCCTATGATCAATTAAATATAAGCTAGCGGGCTGTAAATTTTGTTGCGCGTTAAAGGTTTTCCAAGGCATGTTCTTAACATTAGGCGCCCCCATTACAGCCATATCAACCTTGCCTTGGTTTTTTCCTAAGGCGATATATAAGTTATCAAGCGCATTGAGCTGCTCATTACACGATGCACTACATTTATTGGAGTAATTAAGTGCAATTGTCCATTGCTTAGGGTTATGTTGCTGCCAGTTTTCAAGCTTTACTTCGTGCTGTAAAAAATCGCCATTATTGGTAATAGCGCTTGGCAACCAGTCTAGTTTTAGCGCACCGTATGCGAGTACGAGTGGTACAGCGCAACATACAACAAATAAAACTAAGGGATTATTTTTCATTGTTAGTCCTCTTTTTACTGGCAAAAATGGCCACCACCACACAAGCTAAGGCTATTAAAAACCATTGCACTGCATACGCTTGGTGCTTTTGCGGACTCATCACCACCGCTGTATAATGCGGTATTGCTAGCGCATCTCCAGTACCTTGACGATAAGCCATAAAGTTAAATAACGATTGATTACTTTGCTTACTTAGCTTTTGTAAATCTATTGATTGAATTCGTTTTTGAAAGTCTTGTTTTGTCGAATTGGTTTGTAAGTTAAAGCTCGCTAAGTTTTGCTCTTTTATTTGCGCTTTAAACGTAAGAGTACTTTTAGGAAGTTGGATGTTCGGTAATTCGCTGCGTGAAATAGGCGCTTTTACCCACCCTAAATTAACGAGTAAAACGCCACTTGCTTGGCTTGGCTTAAATAAAACCAATAAATCGTAACCCACTTGCCCTTGGTAAACTTGGTTATCTAAAAGCCAGTATTGCTGATTTATTATTTTTCCGACAAGCTCAACCTCTACACCTGTTTTATTCCACTTTGAAGGCATGGCCTGTAATTGCTGCCAGCTCATTACGCCTTGGGTTTGCATGTTAGCTATAGCTGTTAACTGTTGCTGCTTTTGCTCAGCCCTTGCTAATTGCCAGTACCCTAAACGTACACATACCAGCACCACAGCTACCACAACGCAAAGTGCGATAAATGAGCTAAGCTTTTGTTTACGCCTTAAAATTAACTGCATAAAGGGTCAACCCAGTGATTATTAAAATTATTATTGTGCTGCTGTTACTATTTATACTTTTCAACTTGTTTAGAGCGCTATTTATTATGGTGACCGATAAATCTGGCAATCGGCCTATGTCGCATTTTTTAGGCCGTCGCGTACTGTTCTCTGTGGTGGTTTTGGTGATGGTGATAGCCGCTGTAAAACTTGGTTTTATAAAGGCTAACCACTCACCACTGACCGTTACAACACATACACAAAAACAAATAAACACAGCCACACCACATCAACAAAATGCCAATACCAAGCCGCTGCTTGAAACGCAAAATGTTTATCTTTCGTAAAATGGCCTTTTAAAATACGCATAAATACAACAAACAAAATAATGGCGCCAAGGGTCACATGCATGCCATGAAAACCTGTCAGCAAAAAGAATGTGTTCCCGTAAATGCCTGCATCTAGTGTTAAGTTTAATTCGTTGTAGGCATAAATATATTCTTCCACCTGCAATGCTAAAAAGCACACACCCAATAAAATGGTTGCCCCCAACATCACTTTTAGCGGTTTACGTTTATTGTTCTCAATGGCTACGTGAGCAAAATGCAAAGTAACCGAAGACGCTAATAAAATAAGCGTATTAATAAGGGGTAAGCCTTGCCACCCCATAGCTTGCGTGGTTTCACCTGCTGGTGTGGTTAGTAGTGGCCATACGGCCTCAAAGGTAGGCCAAAGCACTTCGTTGGTCATCGCATTATTCCCAGCGCCGCCAAGCCAAGGCACCGACAGTATGCGGGCGTAAAATAATGCGCCAAAAAAGGCCATAAAAAACATAACTTCAGAGAATATAAACCAGCTCATTCCTTGTCGAAATGAGCGGTCCATTTGCGCTGAATACAAGCCCTGATCAGACTCGCTAATTACATTTTTAAACCAACTAAAAATCATATACAGCAGCACTGCAGTGCCTGCATATAGCAGGTACACACCGCTGCCCCCTTCACTTTCTAAATTCATAACTGTTAACGCCGCACCCACTGCAATAAAAAATAACGCCACCGCGCCCACTATGGGCCAAGGGCTTTGCTCGGGTACGTAGTAGTTTTCATAATCTTGATTCATGTTACTTGCTCCTAGTTTTACACTAGACATGCAGGCTAGTTATTACTTGCTACTAGCTGCTCACTAATATCAAATACGGTGTACGATAAAGTTAGCTCTTCTACATCGCTCGGCAATGCGGTATCAACATAAAAAAGCAGCTTAAACTCAAGTTCTTCACCCGCTTTTAGAGGTTGTTGATCAAAGCAAAAGCACGCTATTTTATGTAAGTACTTAGCCGCCTTTCCAGGCGACACAGAAGGCACCGCTTGCATTACTTTATCGATATCACTGGTGTTTTTTGCGCTAAACATTACCTCACGCATAGCACCCGGTTTCACATCAACACTGTATTCTTTTGATTTAACAATAAAGGGCGCACCACTTTGCGCATGGGTTGTAAAGCTCACACCTATTTCTCGGTTTTCAGTGATTTGTGTACTTTGCTTAGCTTGCTCAAGCGACGGCTTGCCATTAAGCCCGGTTATGTCGCAAAACACGTCATATAAGGGCACTAAGGCAAATGCAAAAGCAAACATACCTATACAAATAAGAATTAGGCGCTTTAATAGCGGTGCATGTGTCATTATTTAATTTCCGGCGGTGTAGAAAAAGTATGATACGGCGCAGGAGAGTCTACTTCCCACTCTAAACCTTCAGCACCATCCCATACTTTTGCAGGGACTTTATCGCCCCCTCGGGCACATTTAATTACCACAGCCACAAAGAGTAACTGCGATAAACCAAAGGCAAACCCACCTACACTAATAATTGCGTTAAAGTCAGCAAACTGCAGAGCGTAATCGGGAATGCGGCGAGGCATACCTGCCAGCCCAACAAAATGCATAGGGAAAAACAGCACATTAACGCTTACCAGCGATAACCAAAAATGCCACTTAGCCAAGGCAATGTTGTACATATTGCCCGTCCATTTAGGCAGCCAATAATAAGCCCCTGCCATAATAGAAAATATTGCCCCCGTAACTAACACGTAATGAAAGTGCGCCACCACAAAGTAAGTATCGTGATACTGAAAATCAGCTGGTGTTATAGCCAACATCAACCCCGAAAAGCCCCCTAAGGTAAATAGCACAATAAATGCAATACTAAATAACATGGGTACTTCAAAACTTATTGAACCTCGCCACATAGTGGCCACCCAGTTAAAAACTTTTACCCCTGTAGGTACCGATATAAGCATGGTCGCGTACATGAAAAATAGCTCGCCAGCAACGGGCATACCGGTCGTAAACATATGATGCGCCCACACTATAAAGCTCAGTAATGCGATAGAAGAAGTGGCGTATACCATGGAGGCATAACCAAATAGTTTTTTACGAGAGAACGTAGGCACGATGGTCGAAATAATACCAAAGGCGGGTAAAATCATGATGTACACTTCGGGATGGCCAAAAAACCAAAATATGTGCTGAAACATCACCGGATCGCCGCCACCTGCTGCATCAAAAAAGCTGGTTCCAAAGTATTTATCGGTCAGCACCATAGTGACCGCTCCGGCCAATACAGGCATAACAGCAATTAATAAAAATGCGGTTATTAGCCATGTCCAAACAAATAATGGTAGTTTCATCCATGTCATGCCTGGGGCACGTAAGTTAACAATGGTCACAATCACGTTTATTGCGCCCATAATTGAGCTAATCCCCATAATGTGCACTGCAAACACAAACATTGCGGTGTTATCGTTACTGTACGTTGTAGAAAGCGGCGCATAGAACGTCCAGCCAAATGCGGGGCCGCCTCCAGGCATTAATAACGATGCCAATAAAATTAAAAAAGCGAAGGGTAAAATCCAAAAGCTCCAATTGTTCATTCTGGGCAGTGCCATGTCTGGCGCACCAATCATGAGCGGTACCATCCAGTTAGCAAGCCCCGTAAAGGCTGGCATTACAGCACCAAACACCATAATTAAGCCGTGTACTGTGGTCATTTGGTTAAAAAAGTGAGGATCTACCAATTGTAATCCTGGCTGAAATAACTCAGCCCGAATAACCATAGCCATTGCACCACCAATTAAAAACATCGTCAGCGAAAAAATTAAGTACATGCTGCCAATATCTTTATGGTTTGTTGTATATAACCAGCGTTTAAAACCTTTGGCTGGATGGTGGCCGTGGTGAGCGTTATTGGCGTGTGGTTGTTCTACTATGCTACTCATTAGTTCGCCTCCCCATCAGCATCAAGTGCTGCCTGAATTTCACTAGGTTGGATAACATCACCCGTATCGTTACCCCACGCATTGCGTTTGAAGGTAATTACTGCCGCAAGTTGCTTTATAGATAACTGCTTTGCAAATGCCTGCATTGCAGTGCCAGGACGGCCATGAATTACAATATCTATATGATCTTTTATATCACCAAGCACAATGGGGCTACCTTTAAGCGCTGGAAACACACCCGGTAACCCCATACCTGTTGGCTGATGACACGCAGCGCAACTTGCCATATACACTTGCTCGCCTAGCGTCATTAACTCTTCTTTAGGAATCGTTTTCTCAAGTAGGGCTGCATCGGCTAATGCCGCTTTCTGCTTAGCTTGCTTAGCATCTGCAAGCCACGCGTTAAAATCCTCTTGCGACTTAGCTTCAACTACCACGGGCATAAAACCATGATCTTTACCGCATAGTTCGGCGCATTGGCCACGGTAAATACCCTCTTCGTTGATGTTGGTCCACGTTTCATTAATAAACCCTGGGTTGGCATCTTTTTTAACGGCAAAATCAGGTACCCACCAAGAGTGAATAACATCATCAGAGGTCATTAAAAAACGCACCTTTTGATTAATTGGCAGTACTAAAGGTTTATCAACCTCAAGTAAGTAATTGGGGTTTTTATTAGCAAGGTTGGCTATTTCGTCTTGAGGGGTAGACAAAATAGAATAAAACTCCACGTCTTCGCCCATATATTCATAATGCCACTTCCACTGTGACCCAGTGATCTTAATGGTTAAGTCGGCCTTACTGGCATCTTCCATTGCAATCAAGGTTTTAGTGGCAGGGATTGCCATGGCAATTAAAATAACAAACGGAATGGCAGTCCAAAGAATTTCTACTTTGGTACTTTCATGAAATTGGGCAGGAACTGCCCCTTTAGATTTACGGTGATGAATTAGTGCCCAAAACATAATTGCGAACACTATCACCCCAATCACACAACATATTAAAAATATTGTCATGTGTAGCTGATATACATTATTACTTATATCGGTTACGCCCTTGCGCATATTGTATTGGCTATTAGCCAGCACTTGCTGCGGGAACATAATCAATACAAGCCACAAGGCAGAGGTCAGTTTACCCATGTGACGGCTCCTTTGATGCTATTGCGAATGCAAAGCGAAGAGGCATACGGCTTAAACGCCAATTCGTTATTTTTATTATTTAACCAACCTAATTTGTTTTGATTGGTATAGCTGCGCCAACAAAGAATGTGTATTTGTGTGTTCTCAAAACCAAAAAGCTGTGAGTTATTGTTAGCCCAGCACATTAATGATTAGCTAAAAAACGTACAACAAGCAAGTTTCAGTATAAAAAACAAACAAGTTGTATTTTAAAATAAGCTTTAATTACGCCAGCTTAAACACAAGTTAGTTGCTAAATAGCGAGTAAAACTAGGGGGTGCATCATATAAAAGAGGAGTTAAGTGCGAGTGCAAAAAAGTTTACAGGCTAAATAATTTTAGGGCGCTTTGAGGTAGCGGAAGGTCTTTCTTAAAACAAAAATGCACACTTAAAAGTGCGCATTTATAAAAAGTTACTTAAAAATAGTTAAAAATTACATCCAGTCGGCATTTCTTATTACGCCAACAGCTAAACCTTCAATATTAAAAGATTCGTTTTCAAGGTCTACCTCTATAGGCGTAAACTCTTCGTTTTCGGCGTGTAATAATACTTTTCGGCCTGCTTTTTCGAGGCGCTTTACGGTTACGTCTTCATCTACCCGCGCAACCACAACTTGGCCGTTTTCAGCTGTTTGGGTACGGTGTACAGCAAGTAAGTCGCCGTCCATAATGCCTATATCTTTCATACTCATACCGTTAACACGCAGTAAAAAGTCAGCGGCAGGTTTAAACATAAGTGGGTCTATTTTGCAGTGGCTCTCAACATGTTCTTGCGCCAAAATAGGCGAACCCGCTGCAACTCGACCTATTAATGGCAGACCGAGTTGCTCTGGCGCTTCTTCTTCAACCAATTGAATACCACGGCTTGCGCCTGGCTTCATTTTAATAACACCTTTTTTGGCAAGCGCTTTTAAGTGCTCTTCTGCGGCATTGGCACTTTTAAAACCTAGTGTTTGCGCAATTTCGGCACGTGTAGGAGGCATACCAGTGTCTTTAATAAAAACTTTTATTAGTTCGAGTATTTGAGCTTGGCGTTTAGTTAATGGTCGCATACAACTGGTTTTCCATACAGTACATTTAACTGTGAGTATATACAGTTAAATAAAAATCGCAAATTTAAATTGCGCTTTAAAATAGCTAAACACACCGCACTTGGATATATTTTAGGTAATTACAGACGTTCAGTATTTAAAATGCTATAAATTTGCTTTCAGCATAAAGGAGTAATTATGAGTATTTGGCATCAACCCATCACATTAGCGCTTTGCAAACAGTTAGATGAGGGAATAAACGGCCAAGGCACGCTAATGAAAACAATGGGTATAGAAATAACCGAAATAGGCGATGATTACCTAGTAGCTACCATGCCCGCTATTCCTGAGCATCATAACCCTATTGGTATGGTACATGGTGGCGCAAATGTGGTACTTGCCGAAACCGTAGCAAGCTACGCCGCTAACTTTGTAGTGGACTTTACAAAATTTTATTGTGTTGGCCAGGAAATTAGCGCCAGCCATTTAAAGGCCTCTCGAAATGGCACTTTAACCGCTGTTACTCGTGCATTTCATATTGGTAAGCGCAGTTCTGTATGGGAAATAAAAATAACTAATAGCCGCGGCGAACTTTGCTGCGTATCAAAAATGACCGCAGCGGTTGTCGAGCGCAAATAATTAACTATGGCTACTTTTCGATAGGGTAAATTGTTATTTCCATACCCGCGCCAATTGCAGATATACGTAGCAGTGTATCTGCATGTAGAGCTTGGTTAAAACACTTAGGTGACGTGCCCGATTCAAAGCCAATATCAAAGGTTCTGCGCGAACAGCTCAACCATTGTTTGAGCGCATTACGTGAACACGACTCGATTAATTCACATAAGTGGTTAATTGCTTTGTCAGGCGTGGTTATGTCACCCGCGGCTTCAATACGCGCCAATTGACGATATTCGTCTTTGTCATAATGTAAAACCATCGCGTTTTTCTTTAAGTCTGCCACTAGGGCGCTAATATCTTGTTTAGACTCAAGCTCTAGATCTACATTTAAAAATTGAATTTCCGACATTGTCTGCTTTTTACCCTCTTATAGTTTCATCGCAAACTTTAACGCAGTTTTACTTTTATACCAAATCAACTAAGCGGTAAACATGGCTTTATTAATAGAAAAAACCTGTTTAAACGCCATTGGCACCTAATTTGCCTTATTAAACGGGTTAGGCTAGTTAAGCACAAATTTAGCGTTTATGTATGAAAGTTATACACACACTGTGTAATTAAAAGCTGTAGGAGAACAATAATGGTAGATCATGGCCCGCAAATTAAAAATGATGAACAGTACGATGCGCTTCGCGATGAAGGCATGAGCAAACAAAAAGCCGCGCGAATTGCTAATAGTAATACTCATAAAACCGCAGTTAAAGGCGGCAAAGCCTCAAAGTATGAGAAGCGCACTAAAAAACAGTTATACGATAAAGCAAAAGAGGTAGGCATTAGTGGCCGCTCAAAAATGAGCAAACAAGAGCTCATAAATGCCCTGCGTGATCATTAAACGCAGCCTCACTGATTTTTTATCGCTCCTTTTTATTATTTTTATAAAGTTAGAGTAAGCTTATGAATAACTGCGACAAAATGCCGCAGTAAAAGCATGGGCTGCTGTAATACACTAACGCTAAAAATAATAAGAAGCACAAAATGAGAAAGCAACTATTTAAGCGCGCACGAAAACTACATAAGTGGCTAGGCTATTTACTTGCCTTACAAATTTTAGCTTGGCTTTTAGGTGGCTTAGTAATGAGCGCAATACCACTTGAATACGTACATGGTAAGCACCTTGCAAAACGCACACTTACAAACCCATTTACACAAGCAGACTACCCCACATCACTCGATAATATTACGTCACAAGTGGCTAACCCCACTCAAATAATATTTGAGCACTTTTTAACTACCCCGCTTATTACTGTTATTAACAGCACCGAGCAGCAAAGCTTTAATGGCTTAACGGGCCGCCCTTTTAAGCCACCCACTAAAATACAAATCACCGCTAATGCGCAGGCTCATTTGCTCATTGACGCTAAGCCAATTAGCACCACACTTTTAAAACAAGGTACACGAGAGGTCGGATATAAAACAAATGTGTGGCAAGTACAATTTAACGACACCTTTAATACTACGCTGTATTTAAATGCAGTTAACGGCAAAGTTATTACCATTCGCAGCACGCTATGGCGCATCTTCGACTTTTTTTGGATGCTGCATATAATGGATTACGACGAGCGAGAAGATTTTAACAACCCGTTACTTATCAGCTTTGCAGCCACCAGCGTGCTATTTTGTTTGTGCGGTATCATTTTATTAATGCAGAACGTTAGGCTAAAAAAACTTACACGTGTTGGTCAATCAAAATAGGGTTTCCGTCTGGGTCGGTAATAATAAAACTTTTATCACCCACAGACTCAACGCTTATATTAGCGCTTTGAAAATACTCACTAAGCGCATCAACATCTTTAAAGTTTGTAACGGTTTGTGCATGCTGATCCCAACCTGGGTTGAAGGTCAGCATGTTTTTATCAAACATACCCGAGAACAAGCCAATTAAATGCTCACCATTTTTCATCACTAGCCAATTTTGTTCTATCTCACCTGCAAACTCACTAAAACCCAGTTTTTCGTAAAACGCTTTAGAGGCTCCAATATCTTTAACCGTTAAGCTTATTGAAAAAGCACCTAGCATGGTCATCTCCTCGCTATTTTTTATATCAGTATAGAGTGAACTAAACATTGCAGATTAAAATTTGTTCACGCTTTATCTTATAGCAGCAAAACTTTAAACTAGCGCCTCCTGTAGTTCACGTATGTGATGGATATGCTTAAATTTATTTTAGCCTTTGTGGCTTGTTGTATTTGTTTTTCGGCATCGAGTGAAGAATTTACCCGTTTTTCAACGGCTAAAAGGCACTTAATTAAAACCCTACCTAATAACGCCAAAAGCCTCTACTGCGGCTGCGACATCAAAAAACAAGGTAAAAAACTAGTGCCAGATCCAACGGGTTGTGGTTATGTGCCTCGTAATACATTTACCCGCTCAGGCAAAGTAAACCAGCGCGCTTTACGTATTGAATGGGAGCACATAGTGCCCGCATGGGAATTTGGCCACCAGCTACAATGCTGGCAAAACGGCGGACGTAAAAACTGTCGAAAAGTCAGTGCCAAATTTAGAAAAATGGAAGCCGACATAAACAATTTAGCCCCCGCAATTGGCGAAATTAACGCCGATCGCTCTAACTATCGCTTTGGAATGCTGAGCGAAAGCGCCACTCAATATGGCCGCTGCCAGGTAAAGGTTAACTTTAAACAACGCGTAGTAGAGCCGCCATTTTATGCCCGCAAACGCATTGCCGACACCTACGCTTATATGCAAAAAACATATGGCTTAAAAATATCAGCCAAACAACAAAAGCTATTTGATGCATGGAAAAAACAAGCATTTGCAGATAAAAGCAGCGCAAGCAAGCTTTAACACAAGCGAAATGTTATACACTCATTTACATAATTTAGGGTCTAATACGTTGAATAAATGAGCGGTTGTTGTAGTATTTTAAACAACTTATTTACAAAAAGTAGTTCTGTATGTTTAAAAATAACAAAGCATCACTCGCTATTATTGCTGCACTCTCAAGCCTAACACTTGCTGGCTGTGGCGGTGGTAGCAGCATGAATGAAACGCCCGCTCCAATCATCACACCTCCTGCAAGCACAGCCCCCACATGGACGGCAGGTGTATTTGAGCCATCGGATGAGTTAAAAAACTTTTGCGAAAACCCACGCACAGGTAACGATCCGTTTAATAATAATGAGCCTTACCCAGACCAAGCTGGTTCAGCACTTTACGAAAAGCTTTGGCTTCGCTCGTGGAGCAATGAAACCTACCTTTGGTATGATGAAATAGCCGATAACGACCCTGAAAACTTTGCTACAGTGGCCAGTTATTTTGCCCAACTAAAAACCGAAGAACTAACTGACTCAGGTGATAAAAAAGATAACTTTCATTTTTCAGAACCCTCCGAGGACTACTTTCAAGAAGCACAATCAGGTGTAACCTCAGGCTATGGCATAAACTGGGCATTTATAGGCGACCCAGCTGATAGAATTTTGCGTGTTGCCTACCTAGAAGATGACTCACCAGCAAGCCAAATTGGTTTTCAACGTGGCGATACGGTGCTCGAAGTTGATGGCGTAAGCATTAATACTAGCACACAAGCAGGCGTAGATACCCTAAACGAAGGCTTATTTAGCCCTACTAATGGCGACTCGCACACCATCGTTGTGCGCAGTAACGATGGCGCTGAAAAAACCTTTAACGTAACGGCTGGCAACATAGAACAAACGCCTGTACAAAACGTAAAAACCATTACCACCGAAAATGGCACTAGCGTAGGATACATGCAGTTTAATAGTCATATAAGTATTGCTCAAGAAGGCTTAATTGCGGCGGTTAATAAATTTAAAACCGATAACGTAGAAGAACTTGTTATTGATTTTAGATACAACGGGGGCGGTTTATTAGCGCTTTCTTCGCAGCTTGCCTACATGGTAGCCGGCAGTGCTAATATCCAAAACCGTATTTATTACCAAACTCAGCGAAACGACAAGCAACCTGTAGAGTCGCCTTTTCCGTTTATAGATGAAGAAATTGATTACTCAACCTTTTTTAGCACCGGTGATAACCTACCCGACTTAAACTTATCTAAAGTGTATGTGCTTAGCACATCAGGCACCTGTTCAGCATCAGAAGCCTTTATTAATGGTCTAAAAGGCATTGACGCCGAGGTAATACTCATTGGCGACACGACCTGCGGTAAACCATATGGTTTTACTCCAACACATAACTGTGGCACCACGTATTACACCATTCAATTTAGCGGTATCAACAGTAAAGGGTTTGGTGAATATGCAGCAGGGTTTACGCCTACGCCAACACCGCAGTTTGATGCGGATGTGAAAGGTTGTGTAGTGAGTGATGACTTCGACAATCAATTAGGCGATCCAAACGAAGGGATACTCTCTACTGCGCTTTACCATATAGATAATAACGGGACGTGCCCTGTTAGCACCGCCTCTGCGAGTATCAAAACGCAAATTCAAAGCGCGGCTGGCGATAGCAAGCAACTATTACCTCTAAACGCACCTAACGACTTTAACCGTGGCAATATGGACTTAACCTGGCCTACGTTAAATAAGGACAAGTAATGACAAAGCTCGTGGCAATATTAACCTTATTGTTTATTGGAGGCTGTAACAGTATGAGTAATGCCACTGCTAAGCCTGCGCTACTTACCGAGGTAAACCCAGGCGTTATAGCCACACTGCAGCAAGCGATTATAAAAGCGAAGGGCGGCACACTAGTTACACTTGCCGACACCGTTTTTACTAAACGCAGCGAGCTGTTACTAAGCCATGGTACAAATAAAGATCCAAATGGCATGCCCATAATGGGCGCGCATAATATAAAGTCTGAAAAATTTGTTTTACAAATAATCGGCGAGCAGTGCGTGCTTTATTATCCTAAAAAAGATATGGCTATTGAACTTAAAAACGTAAGTTGTAAAGCGCAATAAAATACTATTAAAAAGGCACACAGCATTAATGCTGTGTGTCTTTATCATTTTTCACTTGGTTTATAAGTCTTGATGCGGGCCAAACACTTCGTAATAAATATGCTCGTTTTTAACGCCTAGCGCCAGTAACTGGCTTTTCACAAACGCCATAAACCCAGCCGGGCCACATAAGTAAAAATTGCCATTTGTAAGAGGTAACTGTGCTTTTATGGCTGTTAAGTCCATTAATCCTGTAAAATCAGCCCCTTCAGTACTTTGATTAAACCACGTCATAGTTTGCAAACAGTTATAACCCGTACTTAATTCATTTAAATACTGTGAAAACGAGTGTTGCTGAGTATTTTCGCACGCATGTAAATACATAATGTCTTGATTAGAGTTATCACTTAATAGCGTTTCGAGCATCGCAAGCATTGGCGTTTGCCCAACACCTGCTGAAATAAGTACCGTAGGTTGAGTACTATTTCGTAAAAAGAAATCTCCTGCAGGCGGGTATAGCTCAACTATGTCACCTTGAGCTAGTGAGTGTAAATAATTAGACACCATGCCAGGCTTTGGTTGTAGCTCTTTTTTAACGCTAATACGGTAGTTTGTACCGTTACTTTTTTGCGAAATAGAATACTGGCGAATTTCTTCATATTCAACGCCCTCTGGTTTAACTTTTATGCCTAAATATTGACCAGGTTTATGAGTAATAACCGCTTTGCCATCTACAGGTGTGAGTGTAAAGCTTGTTACTAGCTCAGATTCAATCTGCTTATTGGTTATTTCAAATTGACGAGTACCCGCCCAACCACCCAGAGTGTTTTTACTATGCTCATACAATGCTGCCTCTTCGGTAATACAAATATCGGCAAGCAAAGCGTAAGCTTCACGCCAAGCATATTCTACATCCGGCGTAAACTGCTCTGGTATTAACTCTTTTAAGGTGCCAATTAAATGAGCACCAACAATGGGATAGTGCTCTGGTAAAATATTTAAACTGGTGTGCTTATGATTAATGCGCGCTAATGCCTCTTTTAACACCGCTAAGTTATCAATATTTTGGGCATATGCCGCTAAGGCGTTAAACAAAGCAAATTGCTGACGCCCAGAGCTTTGATTCGCCATATTAAAAATATTTTTAAGCTCTGGGTTATGGCTAAACAAACGCTTATAAAAATGATCGGTAACAACCGTGCCGGCTTGCGCTAATAACGGAACGGTGCTTTTAACAATCTCAATGGTTTTATCAGATAACATAATGTATTCCTATAGGTAAACTAACCACGACGCCCATCAACACGACGCTGTGTTAAGATAGGTGTGCAGTAAATTAAAAATAATAAAAAAGCCACTAACCACAGCAAAGCACTTATCTGCCAAGCAAAGTGTG
This sequence comes from Pseudoalteromonas sp. P1-13-1a, assembly GCF_001401875.1. NCBI lineage: Bacteria > Pseudomonadati > Pseudomonadota > Gammaproteobacteria > Alteromonadales > Pseudoalteromonadaceae > Pseudoalteromonas > Pseudoalteromonas sp. P1-13-1a. Next base: position 79,079 of record NZ_LKDV01000015.1, read on the forward strand.
ACCCAATGATTAAGGGAAGTATTGAGCGAGTAATAGCTGCCACCAGCACAAGAGCAAAAGCAACAGATATATACTTAGGGGTGCTAAGCGTACGCCCTGTATGACCAAGCGATACACGGGTCATCATGGCTAAAATCATCATCCCTATTGTGCCAATAGTGATAAAGTGGAGCGCATCTTTGAAGGGTATTACGTTTGTGTAAAAGCTAAATGCAATCATCATTAAGCCAACACCTAACGCAAAATAAGAAAAATGCAAAGACCATAATAAAGGGACTTTTAGCACTTTTGCATTCCACCAAAGCTTTGCTCGAATTAAGTGAAGCGCAGCAACTATTGCAACAATTAATGCAGGACTAATTGAGCTTAAAAATAACTTGCTGATAAAAAACAAAGTAATTGCCAGTATTGATAAATACAGCAGCGCTTTATCAATTTTAGGAGTGCGTACTTGCTCGCTAAGCAATAAACCTTTAGCAGTAAAAAAGGGGAGTACCCTTGCTGCAACAATACCAACCAGTAAGCTAATCACGAGTACCGCGGTGTCAACCACAGCCAAAGCAAGCTTCATGTTGTTATTTAAAACAAGTAGTAAATAAAGTGTATTGAGGGCGCACAACACACTTAAAATAGCTAAAAATTGATAGTTATTTTTACTGCGTGCTTTTAATAGCATATTAGCCAGCGCAGTAATTGCACCTACCCACCATGCTAGCTGCAACACAATAACAGCCAATAAATTAATATTGCCAACATCGGGCAGCACAATAAAAAAAGCTAAACGAGCACTTACCCATATTAAAGTAAGTAGCATAAGTGCTTTGCCACTTATACTCGGTATGCCCGTCCATGTTTGCGCTGCCGTAAGTAAAAAGCCCACGACAACAACCCCCGTAAAGCCAAACAGCATTTCGTGTGCGTGCCAAAGTGTAGCTGGTATTGTTAAATGCCAATTAGCATGGCCTGTTAAAATAAGTAACCAATAACCTATAGATAAAAATGCCAGCAAACCGCCTGCTAAAAAGTAAGGTCTAAATGCAAGCATCCATAACGGCCATTTAGTTACTTGATAAATAGCTATGCGCGCCGGCACTGGCTCTGTTAAGTTTAGTGGGCGCATTAGCGTACTTCCTGCCCTAAACCATGCTGAGCAACACAACGCAGTACATAACTAACTTTCAAAATAGCTGCCACTACAATAGTGCCAATATGCGCTGATATTTGTACCTGCATCGAAAAGTACTCTGCATAGGGGTAGCTAATTAAAATGCTCACAACCATACAAACAGCGCTCAACCCTAGTACGGCATTAGCAGTAAATAAAAGCGATTCAAAAAATGAGCCCAACTCAACATTGTTGTTTACATTTTTTAGCGTAAGTGTATTCATAACCACCTCAGTAACCATTAACGTTACTTAGCTATTACACATACTGTGCCAACAAAATAAAACATTATTATTCAGTAAGTTAAATATAACCACTTTACAAAATGAGTCTTTATGACCTATTCTATTTTAAATCATAAAAACACATATAGGTCATTTTGAAATGAACCAACAATTCAACCTCACCCAAGTAGCTTTAGAGCTTGCCCAAAGCACCCTGCACGAGCACAGCTTTGATCAATTACTGGCAACGGTTGAGCGTGTAATACCTAGTGATGCCAGTGCATTACTTGTCGTGCAGGGCGAGAAACTTAAACCCTTAGCCATTAAAGGTCTGATGCCCGACAGCCTTGGCAGACGCTTTAAAATAACAGAGCACCCTCGCCTTAAGGCTATTTGCAGTGCAAGCCACGCATTACAGTTTGCACACGACTGCCCACTGCCCGACCCATACGACGGCTTACTGCTGGCTAAAACGGGCGATGTACCTGTGCATGCCTGTTTAGGCTTACCCCTTTATGATAAAAATACTCTACTTGGTGTACTCACGTTTGATAGCCTTAACGCAAATGCCTTTAGCAGTATCAGCACAGATACGCTAAGCACCTTACAAACGCTGTGTAGTGCACATTTTAAAACGGCTCTAGAGCTTGCCCATTACAAACACCATGCGCAGCATTCAAGTGCACTTGTGCAAGAGTTAACGCGTGATGCGCTTACTCGCGATGGCGGTGAAATAATTGGCCAAAGCCCAGTAATGCAAACGCTTAAAAACGAAATAAAACTGGTTGCGGCCTCTAACTTTAGTGTGCTGGTGTTAGGAGAAACGGGCGTAGGAAAAGAGCTAGTAGCGCGTAATATTCACTTAAATTCTGCCCGTAAAAATCAGCCACTCATTCATTTAAATTGTGCATCACTTCCCGAAAATCTTGCAGAGAGTGAGTTTTTTGGCCACGCCAAAGGCTCATTTACTGGCGCACAAAATGCCCGCCAAGGTAAGTTTCAGCTAGCTGATGGCGGCACATTATTTTTAGACGAAATTGGCGAGCTGCCATTGGCTATGCAAAGTAAATTACTACGCGTACTGCAAAGTGGTGAAATTCAAACCGTTGGTGAAGACACACCAAAATACGTAGATGTTCGTGTGGTGGCTGCCACTAATCGTGATTTAAAGCATGAGGTAGCACAAGGCCGCTTTAGAGCCGACTTATATCACCGGCTAAGCGTTTATCCTATTACCGTACCACCACTTAATAAACGTGAGCACGACATAACCCTACTCGCGGGTTATTTTATTGAGCAAACAGCCCGTAAATTAGGTATTAAACAATTAAAGCTAAGCACTGAAGCGCAAGCATTGCTCCACCAATACAGTTGGCCTGGTAATGTACGCGAGCTTGAACATGTTATTAGCCGCAGTGCATTAAAAGCTAAGCAAAGCCAATGGCAAAACCCTATAGTTACAATTACCAGCAAGCACTGCGATTTAACCCCACAGTTAAGTAATACAGAGCAAGTTAGCACGCAAAGCACCGTTAACTCTGCCTTCAATCAGCCATTAAAGCAGGCCGTTGAATCTTTACAGTTTAAAATTATAACCGAACAACTAAAGCTGCATAATTATAACTGGGCAGCCACTGCACGCATGCTTGAGCTCGACAGAGCTAACCTAGTACGCCTTGCTAAACGTTTAGGTATTAAGGTTAAAAAAACTATTTAAGGGTTTGAGGCTTATTAAAGTGCGCTTTTAATAAGCTTGCAAATGCTTGTACTTTTGCAGTGCGATGCACTAAATGATGTGTTACAAGCCATACATCAGTTTGCCAACTCAGTTCACTATGTAAAATAGGTACTAAATCAGTATATTGGGCTGCTACCCCATGCTGTAAACCGCCTATACCTAAGCCTTTAATTATAGCCCGTGTTGCTTCGGAGGTTTCTGAAACCCGTAGCTTTATTTGCTGCGCCGGAATGTGCTTATCAGCCCACTCAAAATAAGGAACACGTGCATTAAAACCCGCCACACCCGATACAAAGTTATGATGCTGTAAGTCATTTAATGTTTTAGGCATACCATACTTGTTTATATAGCGTTTGTTGGCGTAAAGGCTCGATGTAAGCTTAGTTAAATGCTGAGCGATATAATCCCCCTCATCTGGCCTTGGCCCTGCGCGCACTGCAATATGTGCTTGGCCATGATCTAGCCTTAACCGCTTTTGTTCTAAAATAACTTCAAGCTGCACCTGAGGGTGTAAAGCCTGAAACTTTTCGCACACATCGCCCAGCACATCCATAAACCCACTTACCGTAGTAAGTAATAAACCTCCGCGTAACGTACTGTCGGCAGCGGCAATATCGTTATGTAATTGCTCAAGTGACGAATCTATAGTTTGCGCTGTAGTAAATAATTTAGCGCCAATTTCAGTTACCTTATAACCCCGAGCATGGCGATGAAATAAACGCGTATCTAAGTTTTTTTCAAGGCTATTAATACGCCTAAGTACTGTACTGTGGTGCACATTTAATGCATCTGCAGCAGCTGTAAGCGTACCAAGCTTTGCTACCTCAAAGGCAACTTTTATGTCTTGCCAATCATCAAATTTAATTGCCATGCTACCCGCCTTCTACTTATGTGCATATACGCACACAAGTGTTGCGTTTATTCGGGTTTTCTACAAGTGAAAGTTTGCTACATTAGAGTCACTTCCAGCAAATAAAAGGTCTCAATTATGTCAGCACCAAAAATTATCGCGCTCGCGGGTAGTCTGCGCAAAGATAGCTTTAACCAAAAACTCATTAACGAAGCAGCACGTTTTGCTCTGCAAACAGGTGCTGAAGTAGAAGTAATTAAACTCGCCGATTTAAATTTGCCGTTATTTAGCGAAGACATTGAAGGGCAAGGCACCCCAGCCGATGCACAACATTTAAAAGACAAGTTACGCGCTGCTGATGGTATTTTACTGGCAAGCCCAGAGTATAACGGCTCCATTACTGCTGCACTTAAAAATGCAATTGATTGGGCGTCACGTACTGAGCAAGGCGCTCTGCCTGCATTTCGCAACAAAGTAGTGGCATTATTTGCTACATCACCTGGTGGGCTTGGTGGCTTGCGCGGCCTAAACCATGTACGCGATATTTTAAGTGGTATTGGCTCATTAGTACTTGCCGATCAGCTTGCTGTGCCTTCGGCATTTACTGTATTTGGCGAAGATGGAAAAATCACTGATCCAGCCACTGCTGAAAAAGTTAGCGTATTAACGCAGCAGCTCGTTTCTGTTGCTAGTAAATTAAGTTAATTTTTACGATTGTGTCGCTGCTAATTTAGCAGCGATAAAATCAGTGTGCGCTACATATAAAAGCCCAGCCACTTTGCGTATAACATACTCTTCTTGGGGATCTATCTCCCCATCGGCATACGCCAATCGCCATAATAGTTCAATAATTTCAATGCGCTGCGCCGCACTGCAGTGATCGTTAATCTGCTTAGAAAATTGAAAGTAATCAATTGCCCCATCTAAGCTGCCTGCGGCATTGGTCGTGAGCTCTTCAACTTCTGAATCTGTTAAATTAAAGTATTTTTTTAAGGTTACAGTCAGGGTGTGTTGTTCATTATGGTCAAGCTTAGAATCAGCACGCATTACTTCAATAAGCAGCGCAGCAACCGCTGTTTTTAGATCATGCTGCTCTATGCTTGGCTGTTGCTCGTCAAAAGCGGCAAACAGTTGTTTTATTTGTTTGAACATCACATATTCTCTTTTTGGGTGTTAGACTTAACTTAAATACATCGTGCTTAATGTTTTATTAATGGGTATTAAGTTCGCAAATTAAAGGATACATTTTTATGAAAGGCTTATACACACCGCATTTAATTGCTGGCGCTGCATTGCTAGCCTTTTCTGGTATAGGGAGCGCCTTTGCAGAAGTGGGCGAAAAAGAAAAGTCATACGACTTTGATAACAAAGTGCATTACTACCAAACCAAAATTGACAACAGCAATTATAAAATAGAAATACAATCAGACGATTACAAACACTTTGCTAATCAAAGTATGTTTTTACTGCGCCATGCAGACAGGTTATGCCGTGGTAACACTTTTATGTTAAAAGTGCTTGAAGGCGTGCAAGAGTACGAACGTTTTCCTACTAAACCACGCGCTTATCAACCACCTTTAACGGTTTTATTGCAATGCGAGGAGCCTGAATAATACGCTTACTCTTCGTATCCCCATGGTGCAGCGGGTGGCGTAATAGGTTTAGTTAAATCAAAGTCCACCTTAAACTCGCGCCCTTGGCGAATTAGCCTATAAGTAAACACCTCAGGATAAATATACATTTGCCATGTATTACCTGCCGACTGTGCAATACCTTGTGCTACAAATAATTCTTTAGAGTATTGATCGGCCGGGAAAGACTGCATTTGTGCAAAACCGGCATCAAGTGTGTGACCGCCATACATAGTTGAAGCATCGTCGCTACCATCTTTATGGCGATGATCGTGCTTTAAGCTCAAACCACTACCCGTTTTAGTAATGATCCACGTACGTGATGCATCATCTCCCACATGAAATGGTACTTGCAGCTCGCTATCTGTACATTTACGTACATGCATAACTAGTTTTTTATTTTCAAATGAGCTCGGGCCTTTTGCGTTATCTACGCTTACTTTGCCCTCAAACGCTTTACCACAATGCGCTGCAATATTATTAAAAAACGCATCATGTGTTGGTATAGATACCAAAGGCGCTGGGCGCGCAAAAGCTGCTGATGAGGCAAGTAATAAGGTTGCTGCCGTTAATAATTTCATAAAGTACTCTTATAATAGTTTTTTAATACCATAGCGGTTTAAGCTAATAATGGGAAATAGCTGCGGTGAGTGGCTTTTCTGCTCTGTTTTTCATTAATGTTAAAAGTGAATGATGGAAGTCTTGAAAAATTACCTCACCCCATATTCGCGAATAAACACCAAAATTTGTATTATCTTGCACGGTTGTTTTTAAAGTTAAAATGGTATGGCCGCTTTTATCTTCACTTAACGCATACCCACCGTAAAGAGGTGAAAAGTATTCGCCGCCTAGCTTTACGTGTTTATCGAGTGCGTCATCGGGAATGGCATCAGGGTCTATCTCAAATCTATAAAGCATCTGTTTATTTGGCTGCCAATCCGTAATCACTTCCTTAAATATAACCCCTTTTTGCCATTTACTGATTCTAACAGCCCCAACACCCGTTGCATTCATATTTGCCTCTAAAGGTTTAGGTACACCTATTAATTGAGTGAGTGAAAATGGTAATTCTTGTGGCTCTATCTTGCTTACATTTGCAAGCTGCTGCCATACACGATTTATAGGCGCTTCAATAACTATAGCGTTGGTGACTTCATATGTTTTTGATAAGTGTAAATAATTCACCTCAATAGGTGAGAGCAATACAGGAAGCAAAGCAATTGAAAGTAAAGAGCGGTTAGCATTTTTTGTTTTACGGTGTTTAATAAAGCCTGCCAGTAAACCGCCCATACTTGCAAAGAGCATAAAGGCAGGTAATGCCATTGCCACGCAAATGCTACCTTCAAGTAACGTAATAACACTTACAAGTAAAAAAACAAAAATTGGTTGCCAAGCAATTGTCACCATTTGCCTTTTAGTTAATGTTTTTGAGCTTTTAAATTCAAAATGAATACGAATATAGCCAATTGCAACGGGCACTAAAAACATAAAGGAAATAGACACAAGGCTGCTTAAATTGTATGTATCAAGTAGATCTACAAACAGCCGCATAAATATGCCGTAAAGCGTACCGAGTAAAATACCAATTGATTTAGGGGATTGAATTTGCATTATATTTCTTGTTATTTGAGTAACCATTGAACTTAGCAGATGCGCTATATCAGTTCAATTAAAATACACAGACCACTACTTAGACTAAAGGATAACAGCCCTACTTTTATAATGCTTCATCTAATTAGAACAAGCAGAAAAAATATAAGCACATGATTTAAAATAAAATAAAGTTAAGTTTATTTTCTAGCTGAGAAATTCAACTCGCAGGTTTAGCGTTAAATAAAGCCATACACGACCTTTTGCCTATACATTCCTGAGTAAAAGCTGATCTACCCTGCTCCTTCACTATTCATTTGCTTTAACAAAAGCCGTATTAATAAATAAGCAACGAGTAACAGGAGGGACTATGTCAGTAACCCCAAAGGGTAACGAACCAGAAAAAACAAGCGCACCGCACGTAGATGATGCCAACAGCTATCAAAATAAGCATAAACCCAGCTCAGAGTTTAATACCCGCGACGAATACCTAGAACACGAGCTGCAAATTATGCAGCCTAAGCGCTGGCGGCCTAATTTACCATTTAAAGACTACCGCTTTGAATTTGAAGACACCATTCCAGCTATGGCGGGCACCATTGGTAAAGTCGTTATGGTGGGGGCTATTGCCGCTACTTTTGCAGCGCCACTGGGTTTAAGCGATGCGTTTGTGTTAGAAAACGTACGCTATGAATTACTCATTGTTTCTATTTTTATTATTTTGTTTTCGGGCTTTATTTTACCCACGGCTAACTTAGCCGGTACTCACGGCCCACTTATTCCGTTAATCCCCATCGTTGTTGCCGCTGGCGGCCATCCTATGGCATTTGGCTTACTCATTGGTGCCTTTGGCTTTATTTTAGCCATAACCAAAGGAGGAAGTTTGCTCGCACGCTTAACCAGTAAAGGGGTGTGCGGAGGCTTACTCATATACTTAGGCTTTATTGGTACTATTTCGCAAGTTAAAAAGCTGTTTGCATGGGCTGAGGCCATTGATATGGCACACATCGCATTTATTGTTATTTTGGCGACCATTTTATTGTATGCGTTACTTGAGCATTTTAAAAAGCGCTGGCTAGCTGTGCCGCTTAGCTGCCTTATTGGCGGTGGAGTTGCCTTTGCACTCGGTGCGCCGTTTGAATTTAATACCGCGCCGGGCTTACCTAATATGAACCCAGCTTATTGGTGGGGCGAAAACACGGGTTGGATGCTTGGCCTACCAACACTTGAAAGCTTTGTGGTTGTGCTGCCGTTTGCGGTACTGGCTGTCGCTATGTGGTCGCCGGATTTTTTAGGACATCAAGTTTTTCAAAAAATTAGTTACCCACAACGTACTGAAAAAGTACAAATGAACATAGACGACACCATGCTAAGCGCATCGGTTAGGCAAACCTTTGGCTCGCTGGCCGGTGGTGCTAACTTTACCTCATCGTGGGGAACCTACATTGTCCCTGCCGCTATTGCTAAACGCCCTATTCCAGCAGGCGCCATTTTAACAGCCGTATTTTGTATTATTGCGGGTTTATGGGGCTACCCGATGGATTTAGCCATTTGGCAACCTGTGCTGTGTGTTGCGCTTATTGTTGGTGTGTTTATTCCGCTGCTTGAGGCGGGTATGGAAATGACACGCGAAGGTAAAACAACGCAATCGGCCGCTATTGTTGTGTTTGCGTCAAGCTTGGTTAACCCTGCGTTTGGTTGGTCACTAACTATGTTGCTTGATAACTTAGGCTTAATTGGTTGTAAAGAGCGCAGTGCTAATTTAACTAAAATGAGCCGCTGGGTTATTCCGCTCATTATGTTTGTGGTTTTAACTACCGTTATGGCTATTGTTGGTATGCTGCCAGGTATACCTGCGCTAATGGCTGATTTTAGACATTAATATTAGGATATAAAAAAGCGCGGCTGATATACTCAGCCGCGCTTTGTTTTCATATGTAATTAATTGCTTTTCGTTACTGCCAAGGGCGCTCAGCAGCTAGTTGTTTTTCAAACGCATCAATTTGTGGGTTTAGCGTTTCGGTCACACCAATAAAGTCTAAGCCACTTAATAAACGCTCTTTTACGTCTTTACGAATATCAAAACTAATTGGCGCAAACTTATCGCTTGTGAGTGTTTGGTTTTCAAGATCGATTTGAATGTTTATATCGTCGTACTGCTCACTAAGTACAAACAATTGCTCAAGCGTGTCAGCTGGTAGCGCAATGGCTAGCATTTGGTTGTTGCCACAGTTATTAAAGAAAATATCAGCAAAGCTTTCCGCTAAAATTACTTCAAAACCATATTGCTTAAGTGCCCACGGCGCATGCTCGCGTGATGAGCCACACCCAAAGTTGTCGCGCGTTAATAATATTTGCGCGCCTTGGTAGCATGGGCGGTTTAAAATAAAATCAGGGTTTGGCTCGCCGTTTTCTAGGTAACGCCAATCGTAAAACAGCGCTGCATCAAAGCCATCACGGCTAGTTGATGTTAAAAACTGCTTTGGAATAATTTGGTCAGTATCTACATTGTTTTTATCAAGTGGGGCCATTAAGCCACTAAAAAATACGCTCATTAGGCTTCTCCTCTAATATCAACAAAGTGACCATGTACTGCAGCAGCGGCAGCCATTGCTGGGCTTACTAAGTGCGTACGCCCGCCACGGCCTTGGCGGCCTTCAAAGTTACGGTTAGACGTAGATGCACAGCGCTTACCTGCTTCTAAGCGGTCGTCGTTCATTGCTAAACACATTGAACAGCCCGGCTCGCGCCACTCAAAACCTGCCGCTTTAAAAATATCGGCCAAGCCTTCGTCTTCAGCTTGCTTTTTAACAAGGCCAGAACCCGGTACGATTAACGCTTCTATGCCAGCCGCTACCTGTTTGCCTTCAACAATTTTTGCCGCTGCACGTAAATCTTCAATACGGCTATTAGTACACGAACCAATAAATACTGTATCAACTTTAGCGCTTGATAATTTATCGCCCGCTTTTAAGTCCATGTATTTAAGAGCACTGCGTATAGCATCAGCTTTAATTAAATCAGGTTCTTGATCAGGGTCGGGTATGCATTCATCAACGCCAATTACTTGCTCTGGGCTGGTGCCCCATGTAATTTGTGGCTGAATGTCGTCGGCTTCAAGCTCAACACTTAAGTCAAACTCAGCGCCTTCATCTGTTTTTAAAGTTTCCCAATATTCAACTGCGGCATCAAAGTCAGCACCTTTTGGCGCAAATGGGCGGCCTTTTAAGTAATCATAGGTAATTTGATCTGGTGCTATTAAACCTGCTTTTGCGCCCATTTCAATACTCATGTTACATAGCGTCATACGGGCTTCCATTGAAAGCGCTTCAATGCCTTCACCACAAAATTCAGCAACATAGCCTGTACCACCAGCAGTACCTAATTTACCAATAACCGCCATAATTAAGTCTTTAGAGGTGACAGTTGGGCGAAGCACCCCGTTAATTTGAATTTTTAACGACTTTGCCTTTTTTTGCTGTAGCGTTTGCGTTGCTAATACGTGCTCCACCTCAGACGTACCAATACCATGTGCTAATGCGCCAAACGCGCCATGCGTAGAGGTATGGCTATCGCCACATACAATGGTAGTGCCAGGCAAGGTAATACCTTGTTCAGGCCCCATTACATGCACAATACCTTGGTTAATTGAGTTTAAATCGTAAAGTACAATGCCAAACTCTTTACAGTTAGCATCAAGTGCCATTAACTGGTTTTTAGAGACTTCACTTGCGGCATCAAGCGATCGGCTTTTAGTCGATACATTATGATCCATCGTTGCAAAAGTTTTTTCAGGGCAACGCACCGTACGGTTTTTTTCACGTAGGCCTGCAAAAGCCTGCGGTGATGTCACCTCGTGTACTAAATGACGGTCAATATAAAGTAAATCAGTTTGCTCGTTTATGCTGGCAACGGTGTGTGCTTGCCAAATTTTGTCGTATAACGTTTGGGCCACTTGCTAATTCCCTACTTTGTTAAGTCGCAGCATAACGGTGCTGCGCCTTTAATAATTAAATACGTGAAACGATGGCGGCTGCCACATCGCTTGTGCTGTATCCACCCTCTGGGTAGATATCTGGCGTGCCAACGCCTGCTTCAACGGCTTCGGCTACGGCTTTTTCAATGGTGCGTGCTGCTTCGTCTTGCCCTAATGAGTAACGTAGCATAAGTGCGGCACTTAAAATTTGCGCAATCGGGTTTGCAACGCCTTTACCAGCAATATCTGGCGCTGAGCCACCAGCAGGCTCGTACAAACCAAAGCCCGATTGATTTAAGCTGGCCGAAGGTAATAAGCCCATTGAGCCTGTGATCATTGCACACTCATCTGACAAAATATCACCAAATAAGTTATCGCAAAGTAACACGTCAAACTGGCTAGGCTGTTTAACTAGCTGCATAGCTGCGTTATCTACGTATATGTAATCTAGGCTGACTTCTGGGTAGTCTTTGCTTACTTCGGTAACGACTTCACGCCATAATACGCTTGATGCAAGCACGTTTGCTTTATCAACCGAGGTTACGTGGTTACTACGTAATTTTGCCGCTTCAAAGGCAAAGCGGGCGATGCGTTCAATTTCTTTACGCGAGTAAGTTTGTGTATCAAATGCGGCTTCTTCAGCGCCCTCTCCACTTCGGCCTTTTTCACCAAAGTAAATGCCGCCAGTAAGTTCGCGCACACATAAAATATCAAAGCCTTTTTCGCTAATATCTGCACGCAATGGCGATGCTGCACTAAGCGCTGGTAAAAGTTGTGCTGGGCGTAAGTTACAAAATAAACCAAAGTGCTTACGAAGCGGTAAAAGCGATGCACGCTCAGGTTGCTCGTTAGGGGGTAGGTTTTCCCATTTTGGGCCACCTACTGAGCCAAATAAAATGGCATCGGCGTTTTCACACGCGCTTAGCGTTTTTGGTGGTAATGCTTCACCAAATTCGTCAATGGCTGCGCCACCAATAGCATGATGCTGACGGTTCAGGGTAAAACCAAACTTATTGCTTACAGCATCAAGTACTTGGTCTGCTGCTGCCATTACTTCTGGGCCAATACCGTCGCCTGCTAATACGGCAACGCTGTAGTTTGTTTTACTCATCCTGCTTTCCTTTGTTGTTTTAAATCAGACACTTTTTGTGCACGATAAATTAAGTTGTAAACACGGATCATGGCGCGTACCGACGCCTCCACCACATCCGCAGCAATACCCGCACCGTGATAAGGGCGGCCATCGTATTTAGCAATAATGTTTACTTGACCAAGCGAGCTTGCGCCTTGGCCAGTGGCTTCTAAGTTGTATTCAATCATTTCAACGCTCATACCTGTTAAGCGCTCAATAGCTGCAAACGACGCTTCAACAGGGCCATTACCTGTGGCTGCTTCTTGTTTTGCTTCGCCATCAATTAACATTCCAATAGTAGAGCTGGCTACCGACTGTGAGTTAGACGCTGAGTTAACAAACTCTAATTGGTATTTTTCGTCTTTGTCGTTAATTTGATTAAAGTAAATCATGGCTTCAAGGTCGTAATCGTATACGGTACCTTTTTGATCAGCTAACGCTAAAAAGCTCTCGTATAAGCTGTCCATGTCGTAATCAGCTTTTTGGTAACCTAACTCTTCTAAGCGGTGCTCAATAACATGACGACCCGAACGCGAAGTCATATTTAATTGGTTATTTGGCACACCGACGCTTTCTGGCGACATAATCTCATAAGTATTTTGCGCTTTTAATACGCCATCTTGGTGAATGCCCGAGCTATGTGCAAAGGCGTTTTCGCCCACAATGGCTTTATTTGGCTGTACCGGCATATTACAAATTTTTGCCACTTGGCGAGATGCGCGATAAATTTCTTCGCTTTTAATATCGGTGTGTACATTTAAGTGGTCTTTGCGCATTTTCATGATCATTGCCACTTCTTCTAACGAACAGTTACCCGCACGCTCACCAATACCATTTATTGTACATTCAATTTGTCGAGCACCCGCTTGTACCGCAGCTACCGAGTTAGCCACAGCTAAACCTAAATCGTTGTGGCAATGTACACTTAAACGCGCTTTATCAATATTTGGCACGTTATTCATTAAATGATGGATCATTGCGGCGTATTCGTCTGGCGTTACAAAGCCAACGGTATCGGGTAAATTAATAGTTGAAGCACCCGCATTAATTGCCTGCTCAACAATTTTACATAAATCCCAATGTGGCGTGCGCCCTGCATCTTCACACGAAAACTCAACATCATCAGTGTAGTTACGCGCTAATTTAATTGATTTAACCGCCATGGCCGTTGCATCGTCTAGACTCATACGTAATTTATGTTCAAGGTGTAAAGGGCTTGTAGCAATAAAAGTATGAATACGGCTTTGTTGTGCTGTGCGAAGCGCCTCACCACAGGCTTCAATATCTTTTGCTACTGAACGTGCTAAACCACAAATAATAGGGCCTTTAACCTCGGTTGCAATACGTTGCACCGAGCGAAAATCAGCGGGGCTCGAAACTGGAAAACCCACTTCCATCACATCCACGTTCAAGCGGCTAATAGTATGCGCTAGCTGAATTTTATCGTCTTCAGTAAGGCTTGCTTTAAGTGCCTGCTCGCCATCACGTAAGGTGGTATCAAAAATCCATACTTTATCTTTGTCTTGCATAACTGCCCCTCATTCCTCGATTACCCAAATTTCAATTTATCCCAGCCGCGAGATAATAAAAAACCCCGCAATTGCGGGGTTTTTAGTGTTTAACTCGATGCAAACACACTAATCCCCGCTCACTGACCATAGCAGTAAGAGGTTAAGTTTTAGTGTAATTAAACGAATATTTTGCATCTTGTTTCTTGTGTGTGTGTTCAGTGAGGCCTATTTTTATCATTACAGCGCAGTGGGTGCAAGCATAAATATTCCAAATCAAGGAATGGAAACCCTACATTAAAGAAATTTATATACCTAAAAATAGAAAATTAAGGTTTTATAAATCACACAGCTGCACTTTTTAGCTTAAATTAATGTGTTGAGTAAACTTGCGTGCTTAGATTAACTTATTGCTAATTTTTTAAGCTAAACCTGATTATTTGTTTCACGAATATAATGCCCTGCACCGCGGGTGATATAACGCAGCTGCCAAATAACACGCTCAATTAATTCATCACGTTGCTGACCTTCAATGTCGAGTGCTTCAGCACCGGCATTAAATACCAGCGTTACCATGGCTTCGGCCTGAATATAAGCATGAATTGAATCGCACTTGGTTTCGCTTTCTAAATAATGCGCAAGCTCTAAAATAAAGTGTTTTACCTCACGTGCAACAGCAGCTCTAAAGGCTTTTGAGGTGCCAGAACGCTCGCGCAGCAGTAATCTAAATTGGTTGCTTGAGTTATCAATAAACTCCATAAAGGTAACAACCGAGGTATTTATTACGCTACCACCACTGGCTATACGTCTGCGAGCTTGGCGCATAAGCTGACGAAGCGTTAAACCGGCTTCGTCGACCATGGTTAAACCTAGCTCGTTCATGTCTTTAAAGTGGCGATAAAAAGAGGTGGGGGCAATACCTGCTTCGCGGGCAACTTCGCGTAAGCTTAAATTAGAAAAACTATGATCAGCACTTAGCTGATTAAATGCCGCCTCAATTAAGGCTTGTCGTGTTTTTTGTTTCTGTTGTGCTCTAACACCCGACATCCACAGCTCCCTGAGTAATTTTATATGAAGTTTTAATGATAATTAGCCGAATTGTCTAGTCTAATACTTGACGCCAAGAGATTGAAACACTATTTTAGCTTACAGTTGTACGCTGAGAGTAAAAACGATGAATAAACCACCGATTATTTGGACAAACGTCCTATTTTTTAGCCTAACCTTTTTGGCGGCTGTCACCCTTGTACCTTGGTACGGCATTAGTTACGGATTTACCAGCGCGCATTGGATTGCATTTGTAGGCTGTATGTTTTACGCAGGCCTATCTATCACTGCCGGATACCACCGATTATGGGCGCATAAAGCCTATAACGTTCACCCTGGAATAGAATTTATTTTTGCACTTGGTGGCGCATTTGCTTTGCAAAACAGTGCGTTGCACTGGAGTAGCGATCATCGTATACACCACGGTCAAGTAGATGACCCAGTAAAAGACCCTTACGCCGCAACTAACGGTTTTTGGTACAGCCACATTGGCTGGATGCTACGTGATTACCAAGGCGATAGTTATAACGATTACAGTAATTGCCGTGATTTACAGCGCAACAAAATTGTTATGTGGCAACACAAGCACTACCTAAAGTTAGTTATTGCGATGAATGTTGGCCTACCGCTTGTACTTGGTTTATTGGTAGGTGATGTGTGGGGCATGCTACTCCTTGCCGGTTTACTGCGTTTAGTATTGAGCCAGCACTTTACCTTTTTTATTAATTCATTGGCTCATATTTGGGGTTCACGCCCATACACTGAAAAAAATACCGCGCGCGATAATGGCTTTTTAGCATTATTTACTTATGGCGAGGGTTACCATAACTTTCATCATATTTTTGCAAGCGACTACCGTAACGGCATTAAGTGGTTTCATTACGATCCAACTAAATGGATGATTCGCTCTTTAGCAGCGCTCGGTTTAGCCAGTAAATTAAAGCGCACCCCGGTTGAGCGCATAGAAAAAGCCAAAGCCGAAACGCTCATGAGTAAAACGCAAACGCGCCTTTCAAAATTGCCTTTAGCGCAAGATAAGCTTACATTATTACAACAAGAGTACGATTTACTGCTGAAAAAGCTGCAAAATTACTGTTCACTACAAAAACAAGTGTTAGAAGCTAAAAAAAATAACATGGCAAAGCAGTGTGAACAATCAGCATTAATGACACAATACCATGAGCTGGAAGCCGCCTGGGAAAATCAAAAACAGGCATGGCTAGCACTTAATGCGAGGTTATTAAAAGCCTCTTTTAATTAATTTAGGAGTGGCTGTGGCCAAACAACCAGAACAAAAAAAAGCACCCGTAGTTTACCAATATGACGCAATAATTATTGGTACGGGCCCTGGCGGTGAAGGCACCGCCATGAACCTATCTAAAAACGATAAAAAAGTAGCGGTAATTGAGCGCCAACAAGCTGTTGGCGGTGGCTGTGTACATTGGGGGACAATTCCTTCAAAAGCATTACGCCACTCGGTTAGCCGCTATATTGAATACAAAGCTAACCCATTATTTAATGTTGGCGAGCGCCCTAGTCGCTTAACATTTCCTGATATTTTAAGCCATGCAAGTTCTGTTATTTCTAAGCAGTCAAACTTACGTAGCAGCTTTTACGACCGTAATCGTATTCATATGTACCAAGGCGATGCGAGCTTTGTAGATAAACACACGGTTGAAATTAAGCGCCTTGATGGCTCAGCAGAGCGTATTACCGCTAAAACCATTGTAATTGCTACCGGCTCGCGCCCATACCGCCCACCTGAGGTCGACTTTAGCCATTCACGTATTTACGACAGCGATACTATTTTAGGCCTAGAGCACGACCCACAACGCGTACTTATATACGGTGCGGGTGTTATTGGCTGTGAATACGCTTCAATCTTTAAAGGCTTAGGCGCTAAGGTAGATTTAGTAAACACGCGCGATCGCTTATTGGCCTTTATGGATGCAGAAATCTCTGACGCGCTTAGCTACCACTTTTGGAACAGCGGTATTGTTATTCGCCATAACGAAGAGTTTGACCGTGTAGAAACACGGGACGATTGTGTTGTTATGCATTTAAAATCGGGCAAGCGTGTAAAAGCCGACTGTATTTTATTTGCTAACGGCCGTACAGGTAATACCGATACGCTAAATCTTGAAGCTATTGGCTTAAAAGCCGATGGTCGAGGCCAGCTTAAAGTCAACGAAATGTACCAAACTGAGGTAGACAACGTTTACGCAGTAGGTGATGTTATTGGCTATCCGAGCTTAGCTAGTGCAGCGTTTGATCAGGGCCGTATAGCTGCCGATGCGATTGCCTGCGGTAATTGCGAAGATAAGCTGATTATAGATATTCCAGCAGGTATTTATACCATTCCTGAAATGAGCTCAGTAGGTAAAACAGAGCAACAGCTAACCGCTGCAAAGGTACCGTATGAAGTGGGCCGTGCACAGTTTAAGCACTTGGCTCGTGCGCAAATTGCGGGCACAGAAGTTGGTAGTTTAAAAATATTGTTTCACAGTGAAACCAAAGAGGTACTTGGCGTGCATTGCTTTGGCGAACGTGCCTCGGAAATTGTTCACATTGGCCAAGCCATTATGGAGCAAAAAGGCGCTGGCAATACAGTTGATTACTTTGTAAATACCACATTTAACTACCCAACTATGGCAGAAGCCTACCGAGTTGCGGCGTTAAATGGATTAAATAGGTTATTTACTTAATCCGATTATTACACAGCAAAAAGCCCGCTAATTAGCGGGCTTTTTAATAGCTATTAATACCACTGCTGTTATTTGTGGTATTGCGCGCTTAGCTCATGTACTGCGTTGATAAATACACCGGCGTTTTCTGGGTCTACATCTGGTGTAATACCGTGGCCTAGGTTAAATACGTGGCCATTTCCTGTGCCAAAATCTTCTAAAATAGTGCCTACTTCTTGGCGGATACGATCAGGCGTACCGTGAAGCATTGACGGGTCCATATTACCTTGCAATGCAACTTTATCGCCTACACGACGCTTAGCGTCGCCAATATTAATAGTCCAATCAAGACCTACTGCATCACAGCCTGTGGCTGCAATTGCTTCAATCCACTGGCCACCATTTTTGGTAAATAGCGTTACCGGCACTTTACGACCGTCGTATTCGCGAATTAAACCATCAACAATTTTATGCATGTATTGCAGTGAGAACTCGTTGTAATCGCGCGGGCTTAATACGCCGCCCCATGAGTCAAATACCATTAGTGATTGCGCACCGGCTTTTACTTGCGCGTTTAAATAATCAATAACCGAATCAGCGAGTTTATCGAGTAATAAATGCAGTGTTTGCGGCTCTGCAAACGCCATTTTTTTAATTTTACCAAATACTTTACTGCTGCCACCTTCAACCATGTAAGTTGCTAGTGTCCATGGTGAACCCGAAAAACCAATAAGCGGTACTTCGCCCTTTAACTCACGGCGAATTGTGCTTACTGCGTTCATTACATAGCCAAGCTCGTCAGTTGGGTCTAGCTTTGGAATTTTTTTAACATCAGCAAGTGACGAGATAGGGTTTTCGAACTTAGGGCCTTCACCGGTTTCAAAGTACAAACCTAAACCCATTGCATCGGGAATCGTTAAAATGTCACTAAATAAAATAGCGGCATCTAATGGGTAGCGACGAAGTGGTTGTAGTGTTACTTCACACGCTAGCTCAGCATTACGGCACAGGCTCATAAAATCGCCCGCTTGTGCACGTGTAGCACGGTACTCTGGTAAATAGCGTCCTGCTTGGCGCATCATCCATACCGGTGTTACATCAACGGGTTGTTTTGCAAGTGCACGTAAATAACGGTCATTTTTTAATTCGCTCATAGCTTAATAATCCTGAGGCTTATAGAAATTGTTCAAGATTGTACCACCATATTCTTCGGCTCTCTATCGCTATGCTTGTAAAACATGTGTTATAGCTAACCGTCCCTACTTTGTTGCTTATTTAGTCACGTTTGCGCACTAAACAATCAAAAAGAACTAACAATAAAAACTTTTTGTTAATATGTTTGCAACATTACAAAAACCTTGGTATTGTTTGTCCCGCGTTAACAAGAACAATAATAAAAATCTTAAACAACAATAACAAAAATATTTATAATAAAAATAACAAAAATCTTCTATAACAATAAGAAAGCTTGTATTAACAGGCCAAAACAAGAAATTAAGCCACCTTAACCGGTGGTTTTTTCTTGCCTGCAATAAAATAATAAATTACCTACAATAAATACACGTATACCCCAGCTCATACCTTTTACTTGTTGATATACACTTAAATAAAATATATCTTGATGTATAAGAAGATTTAAATTTAACCATAAAAGTGACCCAGCTTAGGAGAACAGTAATGCTGACGCGCGTAGAGAAAGCTCAACAAAAATGGGGTGGTAGCCATACTGTCATTGATAAATGGTTAAACGAGCGCCAAGAATTAATCGTACTTTATTGTAAAATGGCTGGGTTTTCGCCATACGATAAAAAAGATCACGCCTTACCAGAGCCAGAGCAGATTCAATCATTTTGCCAAATTTTAATGGATTACTTATCTGCCGGCCATTTTGAAGTGTACGATGACATTGCTAAAGCCTGTGAGAGCAAGGGCCTTGAAAGCCAACAGCTGGCAAATACAATTTACCCGCGCATTTCAAGCACAACAGATATTGCTTTAGATTTTAACGATAAATACGCAGAAGTAGATAAAGAGGACTTGTTAGCAGAGTTTGATAATGATTTGTCGGTACTTGGCGAAACGTTAGAAGCGCGTTTTGAACTAGAAGATGAGCTAATAGATAATTTGTTTTCTAACCACACAGATTAATAAAATAGCCTACAAAAAAGGGACCGTTATGGTCCCTTTTTGCGTTATAAGCTACTGCTTATTGCGCTGGTGCTTCGTCATCTTGTATTTCAAGTAGTTCTACTTCAAAAACAAGCGTTGAGTTAGCTGGAATTTTACCTAGGTCACGATCGCCGTAAGCAAGTTCAGAAGGAATAGTAAACTTATACTTAGACCCTACAGACATAAGCTGTAAACCTTCAGTCCAACCCGCAATTACACGGTTAAGAGGGAACGTAGTTGGCTCGTTACGCGCATAAGAGCTATCAAACTCAGTGCCATCTAATAAAGTACCTTTGTAATGTACTTTAACTACGTCTGTTGCTTCAGGCTTTTCGCCTTCCCCTTCGCTAAGTACTTCGTACTGTAAGCCTGACTCAGTGACTGTTACGCCTTCTTTTTTAGCATTTTCTTCTAGGTATTTTTTACCTGCTTCTTTGCTTTTTTCAGACTCAACTTTAGCTTTAGCTTCTTGCTTTGCACGCACTGAAGTATCTAATTCAGTAAGTACTTCACGGATTTTTTCTTCATCGATTTTTGCATTACCAGCAAGCGCGTCTTCAAAACCACGAATTAACAGTGCTTGGTCAAGCTCGATACCAATCTCTGATTTATCAGCTAGGTCTTTATTTAAAAAGTTACCTACTGATGCACCAATACCGTATGCTTGTTGCTGCTCTACAGTGTCTAATTTAACTTCAGCTTTTTCTTGTTTTGCTTCTTGATTACAAGCTGTAAGCGCTAAAACCGACGCTGCAATCAATGACAATCTAATCGTCTTTTTCATTTTAAATCTCCGACACACTTTGCAGTTGTCATTTATTGTATTATTACTAGTTAAAGATTAACGGCCTACATGATAGGCTGCTTGTTTAATAACTAACTAAATTAAAACCTAACCTATTATAGTGATTAGACAAACACCCTAGGCCTTCAACGTGACCTAGTCTAACCTCTCAGTCACTAAGAGTTAAGAGGAAATACCTGTAATATGTCGATATTTCGTACTTTTTTAATCGCTTTTAGCTGTTTATTAGCCCTAGCTTGTAGCGATCAAAAACAGCAAGCTGCACAACGCTTTGAACACGCAGCACAGGGTGCGTTTTCTGCGGCAGTATCTAACGATGGTAAATACAGCTTAGTCTCCTCCATTCACCATGGGGTCGCCCTGTGGGATAATCAACAGCAGGTGCTAAAATATCAATGGTTTCAACAACAATCACAAGAAAGTCTAGTGTATGCTGTGGCTATTGCCTTTGATAATAGCGTGGCCGTTACCGCAGAAAAAACCACCTTTGCCGTGTGGGATATTAACAGCGGCGAAAACCGCGGCTATTATAAAATTCAACAAGCCACTATTCGCGATATTGCGATAAGCAACCAAGGCCGCAGTGTTTTATACGGCAGAAGCGACGGCGTAGTGGTATTTTTAAACCTAGAAACCGGACGCCGCATTGAATTTTTAGGCCACCAAGACAAAGTAAACACCGTTGATTTATCGCCTAACGGGCGCTATGCCCTAAGCGGTTCGAACGATTACGTTGCCTATTTTTGGGATACACGCACAGGACAAGTAATTCATCGCTTTAATCACCCTACGCGAGTTACCCAAGTAACTCTAGACCCACAGGGTCGCTACGCATTTACCGCAGATAGTATGAAGCAAGCACATGTATGGAAGCTGACTACAGGTGATCTTGTGAGTAAACTGGCGTATATTGCGCGTCAGAAAATTTTTACTGCGGTACGCTTTAACGAACAAGGCACATTGCTGGCAACGGGCTCGCCCAATAAGCGCGTTGATTTATGGCAGTTGCCCAGCGGCGAGAAAATTCAAACTTGGCAAGTCACACCACGTAAAGGCAGTAAGCCTAAATCGGCTGTGGTGCTAGATGTAGCGTTTATAGATAACGGCAAGTCGTTATTAACCGAGAGCTCGAGCGGAATTGCAGAGCACTTTACAATACGAGAAGCAAATGAACACAATTGAACATCGTTTAATGGAGCTTGAGGCAAAAGTTGCTTTTCAAGACGAAACAATAGAAATATTAAATGACGAGCTAAAAGCACACCAACAGCAGCTTGCAAAAATGAAGCGCCAAACTGAGCTACTAGCAGAAAAGCTCAAAGAAGCACAGCAGCCGTCGCTAATGTCACAAATGCAAGAGCCACCTCCACCACATTACTAAAATAAAAACCGGGTTAATCGCCCGGTTTAAATACACCAATAACTTGTTCAAATTGGCGAGTAGATGCCTGAACTGCGTTATCTGGCTGCGCCATTTTGTGGCCGCACTCTACGCACTCTACTTTTTCAACATCATGTTCTCTGTATAGCATCATGGTATCCATGGCTTTACATTCAGGGCACGATGCACCAGCAATAAATCGCTTCTTTTGTCTCACAACATTTTTCCTGTGGTTTGAACTGCACATATTTTATCGTATAACTTCCTAGGTTGATACGCTTGATAAGAGCAATACGTTCTATGGTATGATAGCGCCAACTTAACAAGGGCACAGCAAAGTAACGTATTCATGATCCAAATCTCAGAAATAGAACTACTTCGTGGCGGAAAAGCCTTATTAAAAAATGCTTCGGCTACATTATTTCCACAACACAAAGTAGGTCTTGTAGGCGCTAATGGCTGTGGTAAATCTACGTTATTTAGTTTATTAAAGTCTGAGCTACAGTTAGATGCCGGTGATTGCAGTATTCCTAAAGATTGGTCTATTGCCTCTGTAAAACAAGAAACTCCCGCCCTTGAAATAAGCGCCATTGATTATGTACTGCAAGGCCACCCAGAATACTACGCACTGCGTATTGCACTGCGTGAAGCTGAGCAAACCAACGATGGTGACACCCAAGCCAAAGTACATATTCAGCTTGAGAGTATTAAAGGCTACAGCATAGAGTCAAAAGCGGGCGAATTGCTGCACGGCCTAGGCTTTGCTAATCACCAAATAGAAAACCCAGTAAGCGCCTTTTCGGGTGGTTGGCGTATGCGTTTAAACCTTGCACAAGCACTTATTCGCGATGCCGACTTACTATTACTCGATGAGCCAACCAACCACCTTGATTTAGATGCCGTTTACTGGCTTGAGCGCTTTTTACGCGCCTATACAGGCACACTAGTGCTTATATCGCATGACCGTGAGTTTTTAGACGCCGTGGTTGATCAAATTTGGCATGTAGATAAACAGCTTATTAATGTGTACAAAGGTAACTACTCACAGTTTGAGCGCCAAAAAGCAGAGCGTTTGTTGCAACAACAAGCTATGTTTGAAAAACAACAAGAGCAAATTGCCCACCTTGAGCAGTTTATAACTCGCTTTAAAGCCAAAGCCAGTAAGGCCAAACAGGCACAAAGCCGTGTTAAAGCACTCGAACGTATGGAAAAACTGGCTCCTGCACATGCCGACTCACCATTTGACTTTGAATTTGCCGAGCCAACAGCCCTGCCTAACCCGCTAATGACCCTAGATAAAGCAAAAGCAGGTTATGGCGATGTCACTATTTTAAATAATATCGCGCTAAACCTAGTTCCTGGCAGCCGTATTGCGTTACTCGGTCGTAACGGCGCGGGTAAATCAACGCTTATAAAGCTATTAGCGGGCGAGCTTGAGCCGCAAGCAGGTAAAGTGGTTCAACACCATGGCTTAAATATTGGTTACTTTGCACAGCATCAATTAGAGTCGCTTGATTTAAAAGCCAGTGCAGTGACTCATATTCAACGCTTAAACCCTCAGGCCACTGAGCAATCATTGCGTGACTTTTTAGGCGGCTTTGCCTTTATTGGCGATAAAGCACTTGAACCCGTGGCACCGTTTTCGGGCGGTGAAAAAGCCCGCTTAGTGCTAGCCATGTTGGTGTATCAAAAGCCCAATTTACTACTACTTGATGAGCCAACAAACCACCTTGATTTAGAAATGCGCCACGCGCTAGTGATGGCACTGCAAGGCTTTGAAGGCGCCATGGTTACCGTATCGCACGATCGCCATATGCTCAAAAACACCGCCGATGAATTTTATTTAGTCGATGATGGCAAAGTGACTCAGTTTGGTTACGATTTAGATGCGTATTACCAATGGTTACTCAATGCCAATAAAGAAGCCGCTAAAAGCCAGCAACCTGACGAGCCAAAAGCGAATTCTGGCATTAACCGTAAAGAGCAAAAACGTTTAGAGGCCGAGTTTAGAAAAACCATTCAACCGCTTAAAAAGCAAATTGAAAAGCTTGAAAAGCAACTAGACAAATACTCTGCAGAGCTTAGCGAGGTCGAAGTCGCCCTTGGCGATAACGAACTCTACAACGACAATAATAAAGCCCAGCTAAAAGAGTTAATTGCTAAGCAAGCCACGCTTACCCCTAAAGTAAACGACACCGAAGAAGCGCTCCTAATGGCGCTTGAAGAAATGGAAGAAAAAGAACAGGCCTTTGCTGATGAACTTGCTCAATAGCAATGATTTTTGGCAATTTGCGTGCACCTTGTACGCAAAGCCTGGGCAACAACAAGCCTTGCTGACTCTTCAAAACCAGCAAGGTAAAAACGTAAATCTGTGCTTATTTTTATTGTACTTAGATTCACTTAAGCTAAGCATTAACACCGAGCAACTCAGTGCGTTAATAGAATCAATTGACGAATTTGATACACAAGCACTTAAGCCTCTGCGCTCTGTCCGTCGCTATTTAAAAGCAAATCAGGAGACGATTGCTGACTACACAAAAATACGTGAAGAGTTACTAAGCACAGAGCTAAAGCTTGAAAAGCAGCAACAGCAAATACTTGTTGATACAGCGAATAAACTTAGCTTTTTAGAAGCTGTAAAGCCAAACAATATTGAGCTGTATGTGAAAGCCACTTAGGCTGTCAGTTTTCATACCCTCTTCTAATGCCCATTCTATTTTCTTTGTACAAAAAAATCTTTAAGTAGTTTATTCACAAAGAGGATAAGAGACGCTGCGCTTTTAGAGGAAAATAAAAGCCAAGTTATTATCGCTAGAAATATAAGTCTAGCCTCTGCTGGCTCGTGGCTACCTTTCTCATTTACTTCTCATTCTCTTCTCTTAGTGCAAAAAAACCTTTAAGTAATTTACTCACAAAGAGAACTAGAGACGCTGCGCTTTTAGAAAAAATAAAGGCCAAGCTAATATCGCTAAAAATATGAGTCTAGCCTCTACTGGCTCGTGGCTACCTTTCTCATTTACTCCTCATTCTCTTCTCTTTGTGCAAAAAAACCTTTAAGTAATTTACTCACAAAGAGAACTAGAGACGCTGCGCTTTTAGAAAAAAATAAAAAACAAGTTATTATCGCTAGCAATATAAGTCTAGCCTCTGCTAGCTCGTGGCTACCTTTCTCATTTACTTCTCATTCTCTTCTCTTAGTGCAAAAAAACCTTTAAGTAATTTACTCACAAAGAGGGTTAGAGACGCTGCGCTTTTAGAGGAAAATAAAAACCAAGCTAATATCGCTAAAAATATAAGTCTAGCCTCTGCTGGCTCGTGGCTACCTTTCTCATTTACTTCTCATTCTCTTCTCTTAGTGCAAAAGATCTTTAAGCAAATTGATTATTCAAAGCCTATAAGTGCTGCAGTAACTAGCTAGCCTCTAAAACATGATCTACATCAACTTTACTTGGTTACTTTTTCTACTTAAGAAAATTGTTTGATCTCGATCACGTTACGCCTTGCAAACTCGCTCTATGATTAACCCATCAACTGAACGAGGAGATTAATCATGAACGTGTTCTTTAGAGACTTTTTTAGCGACCCTGTTTTATTTATGTCTTTTGGGATTTTAGGCGTAGTGATTTCTCTTTGCCTATTTTACGCTTTTTACTTTATTAAAAAAATTAGCGAGGCTGAAGTTCCCGAGCATCATTAAGCACGACGCACAAAGCGCCTACTCAGGTTACTGATTAGGCGCTTTTTATTTTATAAAGCGAAAAATTTGGTACACTAACGTTTCGTTTTTTTCATAGTGCGTAGTACAAACATGATCAATAAGTTTAAACCAGCATGGTGGATGACCAATCGTCACGTTCAAACCATAATGCCGCGTTTTTTCCGTCCATTTCACAATACGTCCTACGAACTTGAGCAACTTGATACGCCCGACGGCGATTTCATTGAACTTGCATGGTCGCTGCCTCATAACGAAAACGCTCCCCTTGCAGTGGTTTTACATGGCCTTGAAGGCAACATAAATAGCTTTTATGCCAAAGGCATGATGAAAGCCTTAAAAAAACAAGGTTATGCCGTAGTACTTATGCACTTTAGAAACTGCTCAAGTGAAGTTAATCGCTTACCGCGTGCTTATCATAGTGGTGATACCGCCGACTTAGCTTTTTTTATAAATCATTTAAGGGCGCAATTCCCAAGCCGCCCTATTATGGCTGTTGGTTTTTCGTTAGGGGGTAATGTACTGGCTAAATACCTAGGCGAAGAGCGCGAAAACTGCCCGTTAAGCGCCGCTGCAGTGGTTTCGGCTCCTTATGATTTATCATCATCAAGCGATGTTATTCGCAAAAGCTTAGGTAAAATTTATCAAAAGTATTTGCTCGATAGAATGAAAAAATCAATGCAGCGTAAATTGCCACAAATTAAGCAGCAAATACCTATTACCTCTGAGCAGTTAATGAAAATTGACGATTTACTAGAGTTTGATAATCAACTAACCGCACCACTGCATGGCTTTGAAAACGCGTACGATTACTATCGCCAAGCCAGCGCCATGCCTTACTTAAAGCATATTGCGATTCCTACGTTAATCATTCATGCCAAAGACGACCCAATGTTGTCGATTAAAGCCGTGCCAAGTAGGCAAGATGTGAGTGAGCATGTTACCCTGAGCGTCTCTGAAAAAGGCGGCCACGTAGGGTTTATTAGCGGTAATAACCCGTTTAGGCCGGTATTTTGGCTTGAGCAAGCCGTTCCTTATTATTTTGGCCAGCACGTTCCCACTAAAGCGAGCAGTAAGCAGTTATGATTATCCCTTTTGAACAACTTGATAAAGACACCCTCTATAACCTAATTGAAAGCTACGTGCTTCGTGAAGGCACTGATTACGGTGAGCAAGAAGTGAGTATTCAAAGTAAAGTAGCGCAGGTTAATCAGCAACTTAAAAATGGTGAAGCCATGGTGTTTTTTTCTGAGCTACATGAATCAGTCACTATTATTTCAAAAAATGAATTTAAAGCTCTACAAAGCGAGGAGCATGAATCACAGTCGTTTGATTAGCGCCTAACACTTGTAACTTTTGAGCTGAACGTACACAATGGCTTTTTACCCAAAGAGCCAAAACATGATAAAACTCAGCACTCTAGTGGTAGCCATATCACTAGCTTTAACACCACAAGCCTTTGCAGAGCAAGTAAAAAGCCCGTCAGACAAAGCAGTAAAACTAGCAAAAGACACTATTTTAATCGACACCCATATTGATGTACCTTATCGTATCCACGAAAAATGGGTTGATGTCACTAAAGCTACCGATGGCGGCGACTTTGACTACCCTCGCGCAGTAAAGGGCGGTTTAAACGCGCCATTTATGTCTATTTATATTCCTGCTCACTTAGAATTTGAAGGCAAAGGTAAAAGTTATCAGCTAGCCAATCAAATGATTGATAGCATGGAAGCCATTGCACAGCGCGCCTCAGAAAAATTTGCCATTGCCAGCTCTACTGCAGATATAGAAGCGCAGTTTGAGCAAGGTAAACTGTCAATTGCGATGGGTATGGAAAATGGCTCGCCAATTGAAGGAAAAATGGAAAACCTACAGCACTTTTTTGACCGCGGTGTACGCTACATCACGCTTGCGCACTCACAAAGTAACCATATTTCTGACTCATCATACGATATTCGCCGTAAATGGAAAGGCTTAAGCCCATTTGGTAAAAAGCTGATAACTGAAATGAACAACGTCGGTATGCTCATTGACGTATCGCATATATCAGATGATGCGTTTTATCAGGTAATGGAGCTATCTAAAACACCGGTTATTGCCTCACACTCTTCATTACGCAAATACACACCGGGCTTTGAGCGTAATATGAATGATGACATGTTGCTAGCGCTGAAAAAGAATGGCGGAGTTATCCAAATTAACTTTGGCTCAAGCTTTGTAACCTCCCAAGCAGGTTCATGGTACAAAGACCTGAAAAGTACAAAGGAGGCCGTTAAAAAAGAAGGCACTAAGCCAGGCAAAGACTTTGACGCAGCGTACCGTGCTAAAAACCCATTCCCGTTCGCAAGTCTTGAGCAAGTCCTTGATCACATTGACCATGTAGTTGAATTAATTGGTATTGATTACGTAGGTATTGGCTCTGACTACGACGGTGTAGGGGATTCATTACCGATTGGCCTAAAAGATGTAGCGAGCTACCCTAACCTAGTGCAAGGGTTAATGGACAGAGGCTATAGCGATGCCGACATTAAAAAGATTTTAAGCGAAAATACGCTAAGAGTGTGGAAGCAAGCTGAGGCGTATGCGAAAAAACACTAGCGTGTAAGCTGTAAGCTGTAAGCTGTAAGCTGTCAGTTGTCAGTTGTCAGTTGTCAGTTGTCAGTTGTCAGTTGTCAAAAAGTTTAATTAATAGCACGGTTTAAAGTCGTGCTTTTTTATGTGTTAAGTATAATTTAACACCAAGCTACTAATAGCTAATAGCTAAATGATCTGACTCCATAAAAGTAGACACCTATTTAGGAGTCAGTTGTCATGAAAGTAAAAGCGTTTCGTAAACATACAGAGGAATTTAAAAGAAAAGTGGTGCAGGAGTCGCTAGACTCACACGGTACCGTTAAA
>NZ_LKDV01000016.1:0-97128 GCF_001401875.1 Pseudoalteromonas sp. P1-13-1a
CCTTCGGGTTCTGCCTAGGGGCGATAAACTCTTTGTTGCCTACATGGATGTAGGTAAGGGGCGTGAGCAGGACGCGGAAGCTTTACTCGATTTTTACTTAGCCCACTAGGTTACAAATCTCGCGCCGCGATTTAATCACCCCTAGATTGAACAAATTTCAATCCGCAAAGATCAACACGCCCTAACTACTCAATACACTCAAGGTTTTAGCTACACAATACAAAGCCAAGTATTAACAGTGCTATCCAAATGGTTTCGGCAACAATCATTATTATTGGCTTTAAACCTACCTCGGTGAGTTTGCCTAGGTTTGTTTTCATACCAATGGCGGCGATGGCGGCAATTAAAAAGAATCGAGAAAGCTCATTGGTGGTTTCAAGCACAATTGCTGGCAGGTTAAAGGTGCTGTTTATAATCATTAAAATTACAAAGCCAATTAAAAACCCCGGTACTTTTGGCAGCTCGCCATGGTTACTTTTGTTTGAGCGGTTAATCACAACCATCATAATAAGTACTACAGGCAACAGCATGGCTACTCGTACTAGTTTAGTCAGTGTTGCTATATCGCCTGCCTCGGGCGATACCGAATACCCCGCACCGACTACTTGGGCTACATCGTGTATGGTGCCACCTAAAAATACGCCGGCGTTGTGGGCGTCAAACTCAAGGTAGTTAACCACAATCGGGTATAAAATCATCGCTATGGTCGACATAGCCGTTACGCCAATTACAGTCAGTAACGTATCGCGCTCTTTATGCTCGCTATTAGGCATAATAGATGAAATAGCCAGTGCTGCCGATGCACCACAAATAGCGACTGACCCTCCGGTAAGTGCGCCAAAACGCTTTTGTAAACCAAATACTCGGGCAAGTACAACCCCTAAAATAATGGTGGTAAATATAGCGCCAGCTAGCATTAACGCGGTTTGCCAACCCAGTGTAATTAAATCACCTAACGCAATGCGAGTCCCCAGTAACACAATACCTACGCGTAAAACCGTGGTGCCGGTAAAGTCTATGCCTTTAGCGCACGGGCTATCACTTTGATATAAAAACGACACCGCCATGCCTAATAATAAGGCAAATAGCATAGCGGGTGCGCCATAGTGTTCACTTAAAAATAAAGCGGCAAGGCCAGTCATCGCTGCAATACTAGCGCCTTGCCATAACGGGGAAATTTTTACCTTTAGCGCATTGGTTAAGCTTTGCATTAGGCGTTAGCTGCAGTCAGAGCTACAAGTACTTGGCGTTTACGCTCGCCAGTAAATGGGCGACGGCCATGCATAGCCATTTCGTTATCAACTAAAGCTACATCGCCATCTTGCCAGGCTAAATCGAAGGTATAGTCTTTTGATAGCTCAACAATTTTCTCAAGTCCCGCTTTAGGAATAGCGCTGCCATCGCCAAAGGTAATAGCAACCGATGGATTTTCGCGTACGCCTTTCCAGCCCATGTAAGCGGCTATTAATTGGTTATAAAAAACCTGGACGCCGTTTTCTAGGGTAAGTACAGCGGGTAAAACAGGGGTAATTGCTTTTAAGGAGCCATCTTCTAGCCATTCCCACTCGTAACCTAGCTCAGTAAGTTTATTGTGCGCTTCTTCTTTGGTTTCAACACTTAGGGTGCTTTTCCAGCTGCGCCCTTGACCCGATGTAGCATCGTCGGCTGCGGGCATATAAGTGGTGTATTTTAAGCCTTTTTGCTCAAAGTCATCGGCTAATTGGCTATCATATTGCTTTAATGCGCTAAATAATTTATCTGAGCGACAAAGTGGCGTTGCGCCGCCTTCCTCAGCTGCCGATTTACAAAAAAAGAACAGCTTACTAGGCGAAATAGGTGTTTGCGCCATTTCGTGATGAAGGTAAATTTCTACATCTTTTGGGGCTTCATTAGCGGTAAATACACGCTCAGTAAAGTTAATACGTACCGCATTGGATAGCGACTCTTGGTACGTAAAGTTGTCGTAATCAAATCCTGCTGAAAACGTATCAAACGTCTCGGCGCTATTAATAGGAAAGCCTCTAAACAATACAGCGCCTGAGCTGCGAAGTTTTTTAGCCAGCTCACTTTTGTGAGCGCGAATAAAAGCTACCGCTTCTTCAACGGTGCTGGCGTTATTGTTATTAACCACAATGCACGGAAAAACCGAGTCATCAAACGTTAATTGTGTAGGCACTTGGGCATAGTTAAGTTCGGTAGCTGACATGTTATTATCCTAATCGTAAATAGGGTGAAAACGGTTAAAGGCAGCTTCACAAAAGTGCCCAGGGTCGTTAAAACGGCGATTGCTATTAAGCGCAGAAATTTGCGCCATTTCTTGCTCGGTTAATTCAAAGTCGAACAGCGCGAGGTTTTCTTTCATGCGCTCAAACTTAGAGGTTTTTGGAATAATGGCGGTGCCACGTTGCACGCCCCAGCGCAGCACAACTTGTGCGGGGGTTTTGCCATGGTTTTGCGCCGCAGCTTTTACAACGCTTTGCTCAAGCACCGACTCAGTTTGATCGGCCATTTCAAGCTCAAGGTACGAAAGCGCACCCAGCGGTGAAAACGCCGTAACCGGAATATCATACTGTTTGGCAAGCCTTACTAGTCGCTCTTGGGTTAAATAAGGGTGCGACTCAATTTGCAGCATCGCGGGTTTAATTGTGGCGTAGGTCATTAAATCGTGAATAAGTGCGCTTGAGTAGTTACACACGCCAATGCGTTTTGCTTTGTTGTTATGTACTTGCTCTTCCATTGCTTGCCACGTTAAATGCAGTGGCACTTTTGCCAGCTCCATTTGGGGATTTTGTGCATCTGGGTCTACAAACCATTCTGGCGGGTAGCGTGTTTCGATTGGCACAAACGTTTGCGCAATCGGAAAGTGAATTAAGTATAAGTCGAGGTAGTCGAGCTTTAAATCGCTCAAGGTTTTATCAATGGCAAGCTCTACATGCTCTGGCGCATGAAAGGTATTCCATAGTTTTGACGTAACCCATAATTCTTCGCGGGTACATAGGCCGTCTTTTATTGCTTGGGCTATGCCATCGCCCACTTGTTCTTCGTTGCCGTAGTCTGATGCGCAATCAAGATGACGGTAACCTGCTTTAATAGCTTGGTACACTGTTTGCGCGCAATCTTCTTGTGCTACTTTCCATAAACCGAACCCGACTGGCGGGATGTTATTTAATGAACTCATTGGGAATTCCTGTTAAAATTGCATAATGACTTTGGTCTTGTATAAGACATAAGTTATTATACGAATCTAACAGTGTCAACACTATGTTAACGCGTAAGGAATAAATGAAAGGGGCTAAAAACCTACAGGCAGCAAAAAGGCAGCGTTTGCTGCCTTTAAAAAATATTTAATAAGTGCGCGTTAATATGAACAGTATCAATCAAGTTCAATTTGGTAGTGGTAGTGATCGCTACGGCATTTGCTCAAACGGTATTCTATGCGTTTACCTTCGATTGATTCGGTAATGCGCGATACCAACAACAGTGGGTCACCGGCTTTAATAGCGAGTAGTTTAGCGTCGGTTTCATCTGCTAAAACGGCTTTAATGCTGTCTTGGGTTTTATGTACGGTTTGGTTAAATTTGGTTTGGTAGTAATGATACAATGTATGCGGAATATCACTACTTTGATGTATATCAGGAAAGAAACTTTGCGGTAGGTATATAGTTTCGGTCATGCAAAATTCGTTATCGAGAATACGTCTGCGGACAAGCTTAGTAACTTTGTCTTTTTTATTAAGTTGCAGGGCATCGATTACATCTTTTGGTGCAGGGCAAAGTTCAACCGACAATAGCTCGGCTTTAGGTAAGTCGGCACCTTTGCCGTCAGCCTGCAGCGGGAAAAACCTAAACAGGGCATCTTGCGCGGTGTGCTCAGATACAAACGTACCAACACCTTGGCGACGAGTAACTATTTTATCGTCGGTTAATAAATTAAGCGCTTTACGAACAGTGCCTTGGCTTACGTTAAATTCTTCAGCAAGGCGAAACTCGCTTGGTAATACTTCTCCAGGCACCCAGCGTCTTTCAACAATGAGCTGTTTAATATAATCAGCCACTTGTAAGTAAAGTGGTTGAAAAGCCAAGCTTGGGCCACTTAATTTGTGATCAAACATAGAGTTACTCATTGTTATTTACCATTAAATTTAATCCACCTGTATTTATATCATAGGTGAAAACTTTTGCGCAGCTTTGCGCAAGCTCAATTAATTGTGAACTATTGCCGTGTAGTTTGTTTTTACATTATGCCTAAAAACAAATCGTTACACTACAATAGCGCACATCTAGGATATTTAAAGTGCTCAGTATTTCGTTAGAACTCATCTTGCTTATGGCGCTGTGCCTAAGCCTAGCCACCATAATGCAAACGCTAAGCGGGTTTGGCTTTGGGTTGTTGGTGGTTGCAAGCTTTACGCTGCTAGATGTTTTACCGCTCACCGCGACTACATTTTTAGTCAGCTTATTAGGCTTGGTTAACTCAACCACTGTGGTGGTAAAAAACCGCAGTGCAGTAAAACTGCCCGAGCTTAAACTTATGTTGTATACCGGTATTCCGCTAATGCTGTTAGGTTTTATATTGCTTGAATATATGTCGGCGCATTTAACGCAGTTTTTAAACTTTATTTTAGGGATTAGTATTTTATTATGCTGTGGCTTAATGCTAATTGGTCGTGATAGAGCCAATAAGCAAAGCGGGCGTGGCTCATTTTTAATTGCTGGCGGCGTAAGTGGTTTGCTAGGCGGGCTGTTTTCAACGTCGGGGCCGCCGCTGGTGTTTCAGTGCTATAAACAAAGTTGGTCTATTGAGGCCATACGCAGCACATTACTTGCGGTATTTACCATTGGTGGCATAGTACGTGTAGGTATTGCGCTATTTGGCACCTTACCCGAGCTCGATATTATGTTTTTAATTGCTGCGGCCATACCTCTTGTGCTTTTAGTTACACACTTTGCCCGTAAATTAACGCCTTATGTTGATGCAAAATGGATTCGTATAATAGCAATTACTTTGCTGGGTTTAAGTGGGGTTTCGCTGGTGGCTACATCGGCACCGAGTATATTTTAAATCAAGGGCGTAAATTAACTTAACTTGAATTTATTTACGTTGACATGGGGATTACAATTATTTAACTTGTGTCTTATACAAGACTAATAATTGGTTAAGGAACTCCCATGAATGCATTTGAATTACGTGAGCCAGACTGGAACGCTATAGAGCCAGCACGCTTAATTGCAGAGCCTAAGCTACAAGGCCATGTGCTAGTTTTACCGACCCAATTTGGCGAGGTTAGCGTTACCATAAGCCAGTTTGGTTTACGTTTAAATGCAGGCTCCACGCATGACGAGACGTTTAAAATATTAACCACCACCCCTTCTAACTTACCGCTTTCACTTAATACATTAGACCACGGCTTTGCAGCCACTGCCGGTGACTACCGCTTAGAATTTTACAGCGACCCGTTTTACTTTAAGCTTTATAAAAACGACAAATTAGTACAGCAATCAGCAACCGATGGCCACTTTGTGCGCCAGCATCGTTTACCACCACTGGCTAAAACCAATAACGGCTGGATTTTAAGCCTAGAGCTAAACTACGACGAAGCCGTATACGGCCTTGGTGAAAAGTGGGGCAAGCTTGATAAACGCGGCCAACTTATTCGCTCATACAACCATGATGCACTGGGCGTAAACGCCGAAAAATCTTATAAAAATACGCCATACGCTTGGAGCCCTGAGGGCTGGAATTTATTTGTACACACGCCAGCGCCCGTTACACATGGCGTAGGTTACGCACTTTGGTCGCAACGTGCTTATGTGTGTTTAGTAGAAGACGACGCATTAGATGTATTTTTATACCAAGAGCAAACGCCTGCACAAAGCATTAATCGCTACTGCGAGCTAACTGGTTTTGCGCCGGTGCCACCACAGTGGAGCTTTGGTGTTATTTTATCAAAAGCATATTACAAAGACGCCGACGAGTTATTAAGTGTAGCCCGCGAAGTACGCGCTAAAAACATGCCGTGCGATGTAATTACCCTTGATGGTCGCGCATGGCAAGACACCGACACCCGCTTTGCCTTTGAATGGGACCCAACACGTTACGCCGACCCAAAACCTGTACTTGATGAACTAAAAGCCATGGATTTTAAAATTTGTGTATGGGAATACCCGATGATCTCGGTAAACAACCCATTATTTGCTAAAGCGGCCGAAAACGGTTGGCTAATAAAAGATAAACGCACAGGTAAAGCGTACCAATACGAGTGGGATTTAAGCCCCTTTGGTGAAGTACTTACGCCATTACCAGAGTCGGGTATTTTAGATTTTACTCATCCCGATGCTTACGAATACTGGCTCGAATCGCACAAGCCACTGTTTGAGCTTGGCGTAGATATGATAAAAGCAGACTTTGGCGAACAGCTAGAAGATGAAAACATGGTATCGCACAGTGGCGACAGCGGTATAAGATTACACAACGTATACAGCATGTTATACAACCGCTGCGTTTATGAAGCCGCCGAAAAATACTGTAAAACAGGGCCATTTTTGTTTAGCCGATCGGCATGGACGGGCAGCCAACGATTCCCTGCACAATGGGGCGGTGACCCACAGGCCGATTGGCAAGGTTTAGCAGCGAGCATTCGCGGTAGCTTAGCGTGGGGCATGTCGGGCGGGCCATTTTTTGCAACTGACATTGGCGGTTTTTACAAAGATACGCGCGATGCAGAGCTTTATGTACGCTGGGCGCAAGCGTCGGTATTTAGTGCGCATATGCGCTTACATGGCATTGGCCCTCGCGAACCGTGGTCATACACCGAGCAAGCAAGTGACGCCGTATTTGCAGCGCTTAAATTACGCTATCAGTTAATTCCGTACTTACAAGCGTGTGCAGAGCAAGCGCAGCAAACAGGGCTGCCTATTCAGCGTGCCATGGCACTGGCATTTCCTGATGAGGTATTGGCACATCGTTTTGATCAGCAATTTATGTGCGGCGAAAAACTTCTTGTTGTGCCATGTGTGGTACCTAGCGGTAAAGTTAAATTTTACTTACCGCAAGGGGAATGGTTGAGCTTTCCTGATGGGCAAACTTACGAGGGCGGTAAGTATTACGAAGAAACACTTGAGCTTACACAAATGGCCGTATTTGTTCGTAAAGGCGATACGCTCATGCTCGGCCCAGAGGTTCAACACACAGAGCAAGACATGAGCCAGCTAACAGCTTGGCCAAAATAAAACTCGGTAAATAGCAAACACACACAACACACGTAACACACACAATAATAAAGATATTAGCTTACTTTTTACCGAGTAAAGTAAGCTAAAAGGGGCGCAAGATGGAAGGTATGAACATTACCATGACACTGCTATCGTGCCTGGCGTTTATGGCGCTGGTAGGATATATCTCGTACCAAAAAACCAAAGGGGAAGTTAACACCCAAGACGGCTACTTTTTAGCGGGGCGTGGTTTAACAGGTACATTTATAGCGGGGTCAATGATCCTCACTAACTTATCGGCCGAACAACTTATTGGCCTTAATGGCTCAGCGTATGGTTACAACCTCAGTTCTATGGCGTGGGAAGTAACTGCTGGGATATCCACCATTATAATGGCGCTGATCTTTTTACCGCGGTATTTAGCCGGCGCGTTTTCTACCTTGCCTGAATTTTTGCGGGATCGTTTTGACGATACCGTACGCCGCATGACGGTGATCTTATTTATGGTAGGGTATTGTTTTATAACGATCCCTTCTGTTTTGTACTCAGGATCAATCGCTGTTCTTAGGTTATTTGATGTACCTACCCTATTAAACTTAAGCTACCAAGCAAGCTTAATTGTCACCATTATTATTGTAGGCTCCGTGGGCGCTATATATGCGGTATTTGGCGGTTTAAAGGCGGTTGCGGTATCGGATACCATTAACGGGGTTGGGCTATTAATTATTGGTATTTTAGTGCCAACTCTTGGCCTTATTGCCCTTGGCGATGGTAACTTTGCCGATGGCTTAAGCACCCTAGTAAACACCGATACCGAAAAGCTCAACGCCATTGGTAGCAGCGACGATCCCGTGCCATTTGGTACCATTTTTACCGGTATGATCCTCGCTAATTTATTTTACTGGGGCACCAATCAGTACGTGATCCAGCGTACATTGGGCGCTAAAAACTTAGTAGAAGGCCAAAAGGGCGTGTTGTTTTCAGGGTACTTTAAAGTACTAGTCCCTTTTATGATGATGATCCCAGGCGTAATTGCGTATCACCTTTATAAACACGAAAGCTTACAAACCATAGATTTAGCCTACCCACATTTAGTAAAAGATGTACTGCCTCAGTACTTATCTGGGTTCTTTTTAGCGGTGCTATTAGGTGCGGTATTTAGCTCGTTTAATTCACTGTTAAATAGTGCTGCCACATTGTTTTGTTTAGATGTTTACAAGCCAATGAAAAAAGACCAAGTAAGCGACGAAAAGCTAATTAAAGTGGCTAAAACCACCAGTATTGTAATTGCTATATTATCGTTTATTACTGCGCCGTTACTGATGTTTGCCCCAGAAGGTTTGTGGCACATAATTCGTGTATTTACCGGATTTTACAACATTCCGGTCATCACAATTGTGTTAGTGGGTTTATTTACTCGTAAAGTGCCTGCACTGGGCGCTAAAGTGGCGATTGTATTTCATGTTATTGCCTACACTTTGCTTAAATTTGTGTGGGACGTAGACATTAACTTTATCCATATTTACGCCATATTATTTTTTATTGAGCTGGCCATTATGTTAGGTATTGGTTATTACAAACCTCTTACCACTCCGTGGAAATTTACCCGCAAAGCCGAGGTAAACCTAAGCCCTTGGAAATACGCGTTGCCTTGCGCCATTGTATTGGTGAGCTTAATTGTAAGCCTGTACATACTGTTTTCTCCCCTTGGGCTTGTTGGTGGCACCAGCGTTTACTTTGTACCGAGCTTAGTTGCCGTTTGGACTAGCGCCTTTGTGCTTAGCTGGTGGAGCGTACGCCGATGGCATAAACGCTACACAAGCAGCTTGGCGCATATTGGCTTAGAGCGAGCATAACGCGCCGTTATATTCTTTATATAAATTTTAAATCACATTTTATTCACATAATGTTTGCAATAAAGGGTGAGTTTGTTTAAGTTTATATCTCTTATATAAGACATAAGAGATATAAGGAAAATAACTACAACACTCTGGCACCGCTTTTTAGCAACCCACACACTTGCTAGCGCGGTAATTTAACAGCACACACGCACAATTTGGAGAATGACATGAGAGCTAAAAAGTCCGTCTTAAGCTTGGCAGTCACGTTAGCAATGACAACGGGTTTAGCGCTAAGCACGCAAGCACATGCGCAGCAAGAGCAAACTGAACAACAAGCAGAGCAAAACGATAACGATAAGTTTGAAAAAATTGTTGTAACCTCACAAAAACGAACGCAAAGCCTAAACGAAGTACCGCTAGCGGTGTCTGTACTGAATAGTGATCAGATAGATTCGGCATTTGCTAATAACATGGAAGGCCTGCAGTCACTTGTGCCTTCGGTCAGTTTTAGAAAAGGCACCACAACCCGTAACTCTGCGCTAACAGTGCGTGGTATTGGTACTATTTCGTTTAGTATTGCTGCTGAGCCAAGTGTAGCAACCGTGGTTGATGGCGTAGTACTTGGCCGCTCTGGTCAAGCCTTTGCCGATTTATACGATGTATCTCGCATTGAAGTACTGCGCGGCCCACAGGGTACCTTATTTGGTAAAAATGCTTCGGCGGGTGTGGTAAACATTACAACCAAAGATCCTTCGTACGATACCACCGGCAGCGTAGAAACCTCGTTTTATCAAGACAACGAATACCGCTTTAAAGGCGTGGTAAGCGGCGGCTTAACCGACGACTTAGCAGCAAGCTTAACCGTGTTTAAAGGTAAGTTTGATGGCTACATTGATAAC
Source organism: Pseudoalteromonas sp. P1-13-1a (assembly GCF_001401875.1). Lineage (NCBI taxonomy): Bacteria > Pseudomonadati > Pseudomonadota > Gammaproteobacteria > Alteromonadales > Pseudoalteromonadaceae > Pseudoalteromonas > Pseudoalteromonas sp. P1-13-1a. The sequence goes on from NZ_LKDV01000016.1 coordinate 9,952, forward strand.
GTTTACAACAACGAAAAAGTAAACGGTTACGACCGTGAAGGCGCACGTGCTGTATTTAAATACGAGCCAAGCGATGACTTAAACGTAAAATTTATTGCCGAATTTTATAACGCCGACGACGACTGTTGTGCCGATTTAGAAGCCCTGCCAAGTGGCCGTAACCCAGATTCAGACGCAGCCCCTAACAGCAACGGTATTGTTGATGGTGTGGCCGATATTGACCTAGACCAGCGCAAAGTTGATCACGACTATGAGTCGCGCACCATTGACGAACACAGCGCGTTTTCGGTACAGGTTGATAAAACTATTGGCGACTACACATACACCTCTATTACTGCGCAGCGCTCGTGGGATAACACCGAATACCGCGAAGGCGACTTTACCTCAATTGCCGGCGACAGTAACGAACCGGTATTTGGCGCGCCCTTTCAATTACACGATTTAGGAGCCCAGCAGTGGGATCAGTTTTCGCAAGAATTTAGAGTTACTTCAAACCTAGCGGGTCCGTTTAACTATGTGGCTGGCTTATTTTACTGGAACATGGACTCGCAACGTAACTTTACCCGTGACGCGAGTTGTCAAAATAACGGTGGCCAATTAGACGCTGCAATGGCGTATTACGCACAAAATAACTTAACCGGTGCAGAGCTTGATGCCGCATTGGCCGACTTAGACGGCTACACACAAAGCTTAGGTGTAAGCTGTAATGCTAACGATATTGTATCGGCAACCGCGTACATGAGCACCGAGTTTAACAACTGGGCAGCCTTTGCCGATGGTACTTACGATTTATCGGAAGACTTACGTGTACTGTTTGGTATTCGTTATACCGACGATGAAGTGTCGTACACACACCGCCGCGTAAGCAATGACGAATTTGGCCGCACCGGTGTAGGTGTACGCTCAGCAGCACTAAATACTGACGAATCAGGCAGTGCAGAAGAAACCAACGTGTCGGGTCGTTTAGGTATGCAATACGACCTAGGTGATGGCCAAATGGTTTACGGTACTTACTCGCAAGGCTATAAAGGCCCTGGTTTTAACGTGTACTACAACTTTAATCCAGATAACGATAGCCGCGAAATATCGCCAGAAGAGTCAGATGCATACGAGTTAGGCTACAAATACGCAAGTCGCGACTTTGTATTTAACTTTGCTGTATTTAGAACCGAAATTGAAGGCTTTCAAGCCAATAACTTTGACTGTTCAGACGGTACCTGTATTACCCGTTTAACCAATGCAGGTGATGTAAGTACACAAGGTGCTGAGGTTGACTTTATGTGGGCGGCTACCGATTCACTTACTTTAACCGGTGGTATTGCGTACATTCAGGCCGAAATTGACGAGTTTAATTGTCCGGCAGAGGTAGAAGCAGGTTCATGTACTGACCGCTCTGGCTTAGATGTCCCGTTTTCGCCAGATTTAAAATACTCACTAAGTGCTGATTACTTTATTGAAACAGAGCACGACTTTAATATTCATATTAACGGCTCTTACATTTACACCGACGAGCAATACTCAGACCTACCAAACAATGTAGGCGAGTTTAACCCAGCTGCGTTACTGCCAGATTACGGTATTTTAAACGCAAGTGTGGGTTTATCGTTTAAAGATGATGCATTTAGAGTATCGCTTATTGCTAAAAACTTAACCGATGAAAGCTACGTAACCACCTACAGTGGCGACAACTTCCGTTACCAAATTCCGCGTGATGCAGAGCGCTACTTTGGCGTATCGTTTAAGGCGCGTTTTTAATTTTATAAATATATCCCTGTGAAAATTGTGCTAAGCGCAGCGTTTAACCCGCTGCGCTTTTTTGTGTCTTAATTTTGTCATGGTTTAGTCATTGTTTTTTAATTAAAAGTACTCTTAGAGGTCACATCTATTTTCTATAGTGCAGCGGTTACTTATTTGAGGTTTACGCTTCAAGCAAAAAATAACCACTACACAATGGGAATAATAAAGGATGAAAATTAAAAAAGTTGCTGCGGCAGTTGGCTTAACGTTTATGTTAAGTGCTGCAAGTCATGCCGATGTATTACCACAAAGCCAAACAGACAATGACTGGTATACAAATGCCCAAACTACACTCGCCACAAAAACTGCGCTTGCACAAAGCCAGCAAACAACAAAAGCTAAAAACGTTATTTTGTTTGTAGGCGACGGCATGGGTGTATCTACCCTTACCGCAGCACGTATCTTAAAAGGACAAAGAGCGGGCGATTTAGGTGAAGAAGGTTATTTAAGCTTTGAAGAGTTCCCGTACTCAGCACAAGTAAAAACATACAACGTAGATGCACAAACACCGGATTCTGCAGGCACAATGACCGCGATGATCTCAGGGGTTAAAACCGATGTAGGCGTTATTGGTGTAGACGAAGACATAGAGCGCGGTGTGTGTTCAACTGTATCGGGTAATGAGCTTTTAACAGCAACTGAACTTGCTGAAATTAAAGGCCTAGCAACCGGCATTATTTCAACAGCGCGTATTACCCATGCAACGCCAGCGGCAACCTATGCTAAATCGGCAGACCGTAACTGGGAAGATATCTCAGACATGCCAGAAACCGAAACTGCCTGTGAAGATATTGCCTCGCAATTAGTTAATTTTGAAAAAAACCTAGAAGCACGGTTTGTAGGTACCGACGTAGACGGCCTTGATTTTGTAATGGGTGGCGGACGTCGTCACTTTCTACCAAAAGATGAAGCAGCTAATTCAGCAGATGCACTTAGCGCTGTAGAAGGCGATCGTACTGATGAGCGTAACTTAGTTACTGAGTGGCAAACACAATACCCACAAGGTACTTATGTTATGGACCAAGCAGGCTTTGATGCCATTGCTGATGATGCCACTAAAGTGTTTGGCTTATTTAACGAATCGCACATGCAATACGAAGCAGACCGCGCAAACGATATTGCCGGCGAGCCATCGCTGAGCGAAATGACCAGCAAAGCAATTGATGTATTAGGTAAAAACGAAAACGGCTTTTTCTTAACCGTTGAGTCGGGCCGTATTGACCACGCACACCACGCGGGTAATGCCTACAACGCACTTAACGACACCATTGAATTTGCTAAAGCCGTGCAAGCTGCGGTAGATAATACCAACCCAGAAGAAACCCTTATTTTAGTAACCGCCGATCACAGTCACGTATTTACTATTGCTGGCTACCCTAAACGCGGTAACCCAATTTTAGGCCAAGTAGTTGCGGTAGGTGAAACCACACCAAGCCTTGCTGCCGACGATATGCCTTACACCACAGTAGGTTATGCAAATGGTTTAGGGTTTAGAAATTTAGTTGATGAAACAGATGCCGATGCAGCATATACAACTGGCCCAGTTGCTGGACGTGTAGAGCTTAGTGGTGTTGATACTACCAATGTTGGCTTTCACCAAGAAACCACTGTCCCTCTTGGCTCAGAAACTCATGCCGGTGAAGATATTTCGCTGCATGCAAAAGGCCCTGGTGCACAGCTAGCTCAAGGCGTAATTGAGCAAAACGTAGTATTTCATTTAATTAATCAAGCTCTTGAACTAACTCAGCAATAATGGCGGCTAACATGAACAAATTAACAGTACTTTCTTTAGCAGTAATGGTCGCGCTAGCAGGTTGTAGTGACGACGACAAAGACGAAAATAATATTCTCGCGGTAGATAACACCATTGCAGTAGGCTCTGAGCAATGTGTTAATGGCGGCGTAGAAACCCAAACTGGCGTAGATACAAACGGCAACGGCGTGCTAGATAGCGACGAAGTTACCTCTTCTAACTTAGTGTGTAATGCACCTGCTACGTCACTTACCAGCGAGCAACTTGCCACCCTAACTACTAACGCATGGTATGGCGATGCACAAACAAAGCTTGCGGCAACACAGCAAGCTAATAGCGAAGTGGTTACTGAATCTGGCAAAGCGAAAAACGTTATATTATTTGTTGGCGACGGCATGGGTATTTCTACCGTAACAGCTGCACGTATTTTAGCAGGCCAGCTTGAAGGCGGTTTAGGTGAAGACTACCAGTTAAGCTTTGAGAAAATGCCGTACTCAGGTTTTGTTAAAACTTACAACGTAGATGCACAAACGCCAGATTCTGCAGGCACAATGACGGCAATGGTTTCAGGTGTTAAAACCGATGTGGGCGTAATTGGTGTAGATGAAGACATTGAACGCGGCGACTGTGCCACGGTAACAGGTAACGAACTGGTTACCTCATTAGAGCTTGCTGAAATAGCGGGTAAAGCAACCGGCCTTATTTCAACCGCACGTATTACCCATGCAACACCTGCAGCAACGTATGCTAAATCGGCTGACCGTAACTGGGAAGATAACTCTGATATGCCAGAGGGCACAGAAGCCTGTGAAGATATTGCATCGCAACTTGTTAACTTTGAAGCCAACCTAGAGTCGCGTTATGCGGGTATTGATGTTGATGGCATTGATGTTGTAATGGGCGGCGGACGTCGTCACTTTTTACCAAAAGATGAAGCAGCAAATTCAGCCGATGCAGTAAGCGCAGTAGAAGGCGACCGTACTGATGGCCGCAACCTAGTAACCGAGTGGCAAACAACTTATCCAAGCGGCACTTACGTTATGGACCAAACTGGTTTTGATGCAATTAGCGATGATGCCACTAAAGTATTTGGTTTATTTAACGAATCGCACATGCAATACGAAGCCGACCGTGCAAACGATGTAGCGGGCGAGCCTTCGCTTAGCGAAATGACCGAAAAAGCAATTAACGTACTCGATAACAACGACAATGGCTTTTTCTTATCGGTAGAAGCAGGGCGTATTGACCACGCGCACCATGCGGGTAATGCCTACAATGCCCTAAACGACACAGTAGAATTTGCAAAAGCTGTGCAAGTGGCAATGGAAAACACTAACCCAGAAGAAACGCTTATAGTAGTAACTGCCGATCACAGCCACGTATTTACTATTGCAGGCTACCCTAAACGTGGTAACCCAATATTAGGTAAAGTTGTTGCCGTAGGCGAAACCGAGCCAAGCCTAGCTGCCGACGATATGCCATACACCACAGTTGGCTACACCAACGGTGGCGGCTTTAGAGATTTAGGCGATGAAACCGATGCCGATGCAGGTTATGCATTTGCACCTGTTACTGGGCGTGTAGATTTATCAAACGTTGATACAACTGCACCGGGCTTTCACCAAGAGGCACTTGTACCACTTGGCTCAGAAACTCACGCAGGTGAAGATGTAGGCGTATACGCAATGGGCCCAGGCGCTCATTTGGTAACTGGCACTAATGAGCAAAGCTTTTTATTCCATGTAATGGACTTTGCGGCTGATTTAGTTAAAACAGCTGACGAAAAAGTAACGCAGTAACGCACATAGCATGTGTATTTAAAAACAACTCGTACCCTGTGCGAGTTGTTTTTTTATGTCATAAAAATGCCATTGTAAGTCGTTATTATATGGCTATTACAGTGATGTTTAAAAAGAGATAATTTAATGAAACTTGCATTATTTTTAATGGCAACGCTTGCCAGTACCAGCACGTTAGCGCGGCAATGTGATATTGATAGCGCACAGTTAAAAGCCGACTATAAAATTACCAATACTCATAACCATGAGCAAAGCACACAGTCACTAACGCTTTGGCGTAATAACTCGCAAGTTGCGCACCAACGTGAGGTTATTACCGAGCTTTGGCAGCACTTAGCTAACAAGCAAATACGCCCAATTCGTTATTTTAATGCCCAGCAACGGGGTATTGAGTATCAGCCATCTGAGGTACGTGGCATACAAAATTGGAGTGCTAAAAACCAGCTGGTGGATGCGCATTTAATCGAAAAAATGACCCTTTTAAACACCCAAGGCACAGGCTGCGATGAAGTTAAAAACTACGCACTTACACAAGGCGACAACCAATTTAAACTCGCTTTACTTACCAAGTCGAATTTGGTTAAAAGCTTTAGCGTAACCAATAAAAAAAACCACACTCACACTGCGCTTAACTTAAATAATGTAAGCAGTAATAAAGCAGAAATAACTGCACAGTTTGCCAAATGGGATCGCTTCCAAACCACCGACTACGCCGATATTGGCGATAACGAAAACGACCCGTTTTTAGCAAAAATGATCAACCTTGGTTTTATAGAACACAGCGCAACGGGGTTTTATAACCAGCAAGGTAAAGCGATTCAAGGTGGTCACCACCACTAGGTTTTAGACTGTTTAAATGTAGTAGCTCATAGCTGGAAGAGTGAGAGGTTATGGCCTACTTAATGGGGTTAATAAAGTCACAACCATCAAAACACCGTCAGGCTGCTTTCTCTTACCTCTAAAGTAACTCTCGATTTTCAACATATTTATAGTTGGTAATAATTTATACTATTTGATACTAATACAGGTTCATAGAAATGCTTTATAAAACTAAATGATAGAGCACTTAAATTTATTCATTAGTTTTTATACAAAGGCATTAATGCCTCTTTGAGTAATTTAGCATGAACACATTTAGCCAGAAGACACGAAAAAACATACAGGCTTGTTGTATGGCTCCATTTGTAGTTTTTCCTGCACTATTGGTGGCATTTCTAATTTTATATAGTTATTCGCTTGCTACAGGTTACGTGGTCTCTACAACTGGCTTTGAACCTTGGATTATAATGACTTTTGTTGGCTGGCTTTTAGCTGCATTTTTAACTCTTTTTTATGGTTTGCCGATAGCTTTGTTGCTTCAACATTTTAATAAATTCAAACTTCGCTTTTTACTCCCTTTAAGTTTAGTTCCCACATTCATAGTATTGTTAACCAGTAAATCAGAACTCGGGGTGTTATTTATCTATGCTTATAGTTCAGCTATTGTGGCTGTGGCCTACTGGTTTATATTCACGAGGAAAAAGTGTGGAGACTAAAATAATGAAAAAAGTGAATGTGCCGGTAGATTGGGTTGAAAATTCAAACCCTGTTCAGCCTGGTTTATACTTTGTTGCGTCTAGTTATAAAACTGGGTTCGGTTCTTACGATTACCTTAACTGGGATGGTGAAAAGTGGCTTAAAGCTGACTCAATAAGAGTTGTTGGTTGGGTTTCCCTTGGGGATTTTTTAGGCTTAATAGATGCTGGTTGGCCTATGGGTGATGAGCCAGATAAAGAGCTTGAAGAGTTGAGCAATAAAAATAAAGAAAAATTCAAAGGAGACGAAGGTGGATTCGTTGAAGCTGAGTAACATACAAAATTAATTATTCAGAAGTTTTGCCTCTGAACGAGGCAAAACCATTATCTCTAATAATTCAAAACCAACTATTCAATATGAGCATCATCAGGCTTTTTAGGTCTATCAGCTAGCTCTGTTAGGCCGTCTTCACAGTCGCCGCTGTCGCAGGTATTTAAATCACTTTGTGCCTGCTTGTCTTGCTGCAGCACTTGTTTTAAATCTTCCATACGTTGGCGCACGGCTACGCCGTAGCTGGCGTCGTCGCCCCACAGCTCGGCAAGTTGCACAACCGCAGCGCGGTCGTGGTCTCTAAATAGTTTTCCGGCGCGCTGGGCATCTTCTTTATTGTTACCTAACAGTTCAAGCGCCTCTACTGCAAGGTTAATGGCGGAGTCGACCGTTTCGCGATTAAAGGCATCTACTTTTAAGTTAAGCATTTGATACGCATGGCGGCGGTCGATAGCGCGGGCAACTATTTTTAGCTGCGGGTAGTTTTTATGTGCGAGCTTAATTATTTCTATAGTTTTATCTGGGTCGTCTATTGCTACCACCAACATTTGTGCCGTGTGTGCGCCTGCGGCTTCAAGGAGTTCTTGGCGTGCGGCATCACCATAAAATACGGTATTGCCAAAGCGGCGAAGGAGTTCTATTTGGCTTGGGCTGTGATCAAGTACAGTAATGTCGTAGCCTTGCGCGTGCAGTAAACGGCCCATAATTTGCCCAAAGCGCCCGTAGCCCGCAATAATTACGTGTTTTGCTGTGCTAATTTGCTCAGGCTTGTCGAACTCAGGCGCGCTGTTACTGGTGCGTTTTTGTAGCTGCTCGTAAACCATTAATAACAATGGTGCAACCAACATTGAAACAGCCACCACTAACGTCACTAGGCTTGTTTGCTCTGGCGTTAATATGCTTAATGTAGTGGTTACACTTAAAAGTACAAAGGCAAATTCGCCGCCTTGTGCCAGCGCTAAGGCAAACAGTAAACGCTGCTTTTTACTAATATTAAATGTGATGGCAAGGGCAAATAAAATGCAGGCTTTTACTACAATAAGCAGCGCAACGAGTGCAATAACGGTTGTAAATTCATCCGCTAGTAATTCAAAGTTGATTGATGCGCCCACGGTAATAAAAAACAACCCTAAAAGTAGGCCTTTAAAGGGTTCTATATCGGCTTCGAGCTCGTGTCTAAATTCGCTTTCGGCAAGCACTACACCGGCTAAAAACGTACCGAGTGCAGGTGATAAACCAATACTTTGCATCACGAGCGCTATGGCCACCACTAAAAATAGTGCAAAAATAGTAAATATTTCGCGCATGTGAGTTTGTGCAATGTATCTAAATAGCGGCGCTGATACATATTTACCGCCAGCAATAATGGCGGCAATAACCGCTACCGATACGCCTACTTGCTGCCATACCGGCCAGCTTGCAATAATGGAGTCGCTAATTTCTTTTGAGCTACTTTGCGGCGCAAAAGCCAGTAGTGGTAGAAGCGCTAAAATAGGAATAATGGCGATGTCTTGAAACAGTAAAACCGAAAACGCATTTTGCCCGGCTTCTTGTTTTAGCCAGCCTTTTTCTTCAAGGCTTTGCAGCACAATAGCGGTTGATGACAGCGCCAGCATTAAACCAATCGCGAGGGCGGTTTGCCAGTGCATGGCAAAAAACCAGTAACAAAACGCAAAAATAGCCGCGGCGGTAAGTACGACCTGTAAGCCGCCAAGCCCTAATATTGAATGGCGCAGCTTCCATAAACGGGCGGGTTGTAGCTCAAGGCCAACCAAAAACAGCATCATCACTACACCAAACTCGGCAAAGTGCATTACATCAGTTTGATCCCCCACAATACCTAAGGCGTAAGGGCCAATAAGTATGCCTGCAATTAAATAACCAAGTACCGAGCCAAGGCCGACTCGCTTGGCAATAGGTACAGCCACTATGGCCGCCGCTAAGTAAATTAAAGCTATTTCTAACACGCGTATATCCTAATAACATCAAGGCTTTTAGCATGGCTTAGTGGCTTTAAAAATACAATGGGTCATGTGGCTGAAAATGGATCATTTAGTCATAATTAATCGGCTACTTTTACAGGGCCGCTAATATTATCAATGCTTACATCGCCAGAGCCCGATTCGGTAATGGTAAGCCCTTTAGCATGATTTACACGAATATTGCCCGAGCCATCTTCAATGGTTACGCTTGCTTGCACGTGCTCGATAACTAAATCGCCAGAGTTATCGTCAACATCAACCGCGCCATTAATGTTATTAATGGCAATGCTGCCTGAACCGTCTTCAACAGTTAAGGTGCCGCGCACATTGCTAATGCGCATATCGCCCGAACCATCATCAATATCTAAATTTAGATTGCTTGGCACGGTTACAACTACATCTATATGTGGAGATTGGCCGCTGTAAAAGTTAATGCCATTTTGGCTTTTATTTTGGGCAACAAGGTTTGCCTGTTTTCCGTTTTGCTCAAGGGTAAGTGTGTATTCGTCTTCAATGTCGGCTGTGTAAATTGTGGCATCTACACTTATGCTGGTGGCATTAGGCGAGCCTTTAATTTCAAGTGAGCCTGCACCGCTCAACACATTTAAGTATTCTAGATTATTGCTGGGCAGTGAAAGCTGCTGAGTTTGTTTTACTGACGCAACGCTTGGCGATATATGAAATACACAGCCGCTTAATAATAAAATGCCACCAATAAGTGAAAGTGGTTTTGTAATGTTAGATACAGTTGATGAGCTCATGCTTAGTCCTTTGTGTTTGTTATTTATGCTTGTTTTGTATAAGCATAGTAGAGCAAAAACGAGACCAACTATAAGTTATTGATTTTATTAAGGTGATAGGTATGTTTAAAACGCTGGTTTACTAATGATTGGTTAAAAACACTAAAAATTAGCAAAAAGGATGCACATGGCATCCTTTTTAAGTATTTGCTTTTAGGTTAATTATTAAAAGCTGTAAGTAATGTTACCGTATAGGAAACGCCCGTCTAATCCGTACGGTGCATATGGCGTGTACGGGAATATTTGGCCAAAGTCAGAGTAACCAATGTTATCTACCGTTGCTTGCGGGTACTGATCGAACAAGTTGTTTGCACCTACTGCAAATTTCCAGTATTCGTCTGGGCGGTAGGCTACTTCTAGGTCGGTGATCCATTTAGGGTCAATGTACTCATCGCGATCGGCGGTAGTTGAAATATCAGCCACTTCACCGTAGCGCGTTGCACGAAGGGTGGTTTGCCATTCGTTAAAGTTCCACACTGCTGATAGATTCCATTTGCTATCTGGTGTGCCTTCTTCAAAGCGGCCTACTTCACGGCGTGCAAATACCACGTAGTCATCGCCGAGTGAGTTTAGCTCGCTTGGGTTGTCGTCTACGTGTGTTACTTCGGTATCGTTAAAGTTAGCGGCTACGTTTAAGCGTAAGTCCCCTAAATCGCTTAAATCTAAGTTGTAGGTAGCAACAATATCAACACCTTGCGTGCGCGAGTCGATAGCGTTAGTAAAGTAACGTACACTTTCTGTATTTAGCTCGCCGGCATTTTGCAGTATTTCTACTACAGCATCACCTTCTAGGTTTTCAGACAATACAATACGGTCATCAATATCAATGCGGTATGCATCTACAGTTAGGCTAAAGCTGCCTTGCGTGTACATAAAGCCAGCCGTTACGTTTACAGACTCTTCGGCATCTAACTGCTCTGCACCAAGTGCTTGCGCCGCTGTTGAATCGGTTGGGAATAAACCAACTTCAAACGGTTGGTTGTTCTCAAGTACGGTAGAGATTTGGCGGTACGAGCTTTGTGCAAGTGATGGTGCACGGAAACCTGTACTAATTGCACCGCGCAGCGATAGGTTTTCGTTAATGCTGTAACGCGACGCAAGCTTTGATGTAAACGTATCGCCAAAGTCGGTGTAGTCTTCGTAACGTCCGGCTAAAACTACGTTCCAATCTTCTGTTAGGTAAGTATCAAATTCTACAAATAAAGCAACATTATGGCGGCTTCTATCAGTAACGCTTTGCGGGCTAAAACCTGCAAGTACTTGTGCGCCACCGGCTGCGATTGGGTTGCCGTCGCTATCAAGCGCAGTAATGTAAGAGGCCTCTTCACCTTGCTCAATTTTGTAGCTTTCGTGGCGGTACTCTGCACCTACTGTAAAAAATACGTCGTCAGGTAAGCCAAAATCAAAGGTGGTATTTGCTGTGGTGTTAACTAAAAATTGGTCATAAACCAGTGCGCCGTTGTCAAATTCGGTTGGGCTGTCGGCACCTAACGATGTATTTATACTATTTACAACGCCAAAGCCAAAGTCATTACGGCCGTAGTTAGTACTTACATCCCAAGTCCATTCGCCTGTTTCGCCTTGTAGACCTAAGGCAAATGAGTAATCTTGTACGTCGGTTTCAATTTGCGGTAAAAAGCCGTCTGGGTACACTTCTAACACGTTGCGGCTGTCTTTTGCACGACGGTAAAAACCACCTGAGTTGCCTTCGCGCTTTGAGTAGCTACCAAACGAGTACAGGTTATAGCCGTTATCAAAGTCGTAACCCATGTTGTAAAACAGTGCGTAGTCTTCAAGATCTGCTTTACCAAAACGGTGATTGTATCGGTCGATGGTAAATTCGCGTGGGTCTAGGCTGCCATCTTCTAGGCGGTCGTATTGCTCGCGCGGGTCAAAACCAGAGCGCTGTGTAGAGTCGTTATCACGGTACTCAATAGATACGTTTACAAAGCCGTTATCTAAAAGCTCAAAACCCGAGTTTGCGCTAATTGTACGGCTTGCGCCGTCGTTTACTTCGCGGTCGGCACCGGTATTAAAAGCAAGGTTGCCATCGGCGTCGGCGTAGGTGCTTTCTAGCTGAGGTACACCTGCCATTTGCGTATCGTATTCACCGTAGGTTACGCTTACGCTGCCGCCTTCGGTGGCATCTTTAAGTACAATGTTAATTACACCGGCAATAGCATCAGAACCGTATTGCGCTGCTGCGCCATCACGTAGTACTTCTACGCGTTTAATGGCTGATGTTGGGATCATGTTTAAATCAACCGCTGTAGAACCACGGCCTACTGTGCCACCTAGGTTTAATAAGGCGCCTGAGTGACGGCGTTTACCATTAATAAGTACTAGGGTGTGATCGGGTGCTAAACCACGTAGTACAGCAGGTTTTGCGTGGTCGGTGCCATCTGCAAGTGTTGCACTTGGGTAGTTAAAACTAGGCACTTGGTTTGCTAATACTTGGCTTATTTCTAGCTGACCCGTACTTTGCATATCGCCGCTGGTAATAATATCTACAGGTACGGTACTTTCGGCAACACTACGCAGGCTTCTGCGGGTACCGGTAACCGAAATCACTTCAATACTTTCTTGTGCTTGAGTGTCTTGTTCTGCGGCAATTGCAGGAGAATAAGACGCGCCAAGCGCAGAGGTAACGGCCAGACTAAGTGCTACTTTTTTAGCTGATAATTGCTTTAACATGATGTTGATTCCCTTAAGGGCTGCTGACTATTGATTTTAAAAGGAGCGCATAATATAGAAGGCGCTACTTGTGTGCAAAGATAAAAACTGTCTAAGTTATTCTAAGTTGTTAACAACTAAAATGACAATTTACGCCCGCTGTAGATGTTTAGATCGCTCGAGTTGCAATCTTGTGTCGAATGGCTGCAAATTCAAGGTAAGTTGTAGGTTTTTTGAAAAAACAAAAAAGGCCAAGTTTTTAACTTGGCCTTAATTTACACTATAAATTAAGGCCAAGTTTTTAACTTGGCCTTAATTTATAGTGTAAATTGCATGAAAAATTATTCAGGCGCTACTTCAAGCGTAGTAAATAAAGAGTAACGTCCTGCGTCTACACCTTCTTCGTTTACTTTAACTTTGTTAGAGGTTTCGATTAGGTATAGGCCTGGCTCTTTCCATGTTGTGCTAAACATGCCGTTTTTGTCGGTTGTTACTTTTACTTCGCCACGTTCGTTACGGTAGCGTGTATCACCTTTTAAAATACTTACTTCAATGCCAGAGCCTACAGGCTTACCATCTTGTAGTAACTGAAAACGTGCTTGCTCGCCAACAAATAAATCGTTTGGATGTGTTGGGCCGCTAAGCTCAAGGCCTAAACCTAGTTGTGCAGGCTTAGAAGTACCGTTACGGCTTACAAATGTATCTACTGTAGAAATAACCTTAGTTGTGGTTACATCTTTTGCGTTGCTTGGTAATTTAGCATCTGACTTTTTACCAAATACGCGCTTGCGCTTACCTTCTTCGTTTTTGTAGAAGGTCATGTACATTGGTTTTTGCGTCATGGCAATGTGGTAAGTGCCTTCTTCTTTTAGGCTTACCGCTGCTGAGCTTTTACGCTTTAGGTAATAAGCACGAATGGTGTCAGATACTTTTTCACCGTTTGGTGCAAGGGCCATTAGTAGTGTGTCGTCGTACTCTGCGCCTTTTTCTTTTGGCTTAAAGGCTTTGTCGGGTGCAAATATTTCGTTAGAAATACTCGCGTCAATCATTACGTAATGTGCTTTATCACCAGAAAGTGACGTGTGAGATGGCAGTAACCAGCGGCTATGCGCGTTTGCCGATGTAGATACCAGCGCCGATAAGCTAAGTGCGCCAATTAAAGCCGTTTTTAATAAATTAATTTTCATTGTATTTCCTTAAATTCAAGTGATTAAGTAGCAGCTACTTAGTGCTTACGGTGACAAAACTGGTTGAAAATTCTTTTTTACCTTCAATGGTCACTTTGCCAGCTTGTGATAAATCAAGTTCTATACGGCTGTAATCACGGCCGCCTTCTTCGCGTACAACTTCAATGTTTAAAAGGTATTTGCCAGGTTTTACGGCATTGCCGTCTAAATCTTTACCTTGCCAGTCAATGGTGTAAGTACCAGCACGCTTAGTTGCACCGCTTATACCGTCAAAGTTAATGTCGGTTTTACCCGCTTTACGCCACCATTGGCGTAAATCTTTAAACCATTCTGCTTTTTGTACCCATAGCGCAAGCGTAGTTACGTGTTTACGCTTTGGCGTTTCTAGCCAAACAGCTACGTAAGGGCGGTGGTAAGGTTGTACATCTAAATCGGGTAGGGTGAGTTCAATCTCTAACTGTGGCGTTTGCGCCTGCGCAGTTGCTTGAAATAATGCGGCAACCATTAATAATGCTGCGCTTAGTACCGTACTTGCTTTTAACATTAAGACACTCCTTTAATTTGTGGCACCCAACATAGGTAAATAACCAAAGGCGTTGCAATGCCTAAAACGGTTATCCATATTCCTGCTAAGCGTTTTTTTCTGTTTTGAAATAAAATAATCATCCCAGTGATTGAAAAAATAATCATCAATACTGCTGAAATATCAATAACCCAGCTCCATACCTCACCGGTGTAGCGACCTTTATGTAAGTCGCCAATTAGGCTTAAAAAACCACCGGTTTGGTAATCTAAATTTAGCTCGCCGGTTGTAAAATCAAGCTCTGCGTAAGCAAAACCTGCGGGTAGTGGGTAATCGAGCATAACCAGTGCGTCTTCTTTTTCCCACTCAATACTTTTAACGTTGGTTAAAGAGTATTGCTCAGCAAGAAACGTTTCTATGTCTGGATAAAGCGTTGGCAGGGAATCTAGTTGTGCATTCGCTTTTGTGACTAATTTTGCTGGAATAGTCGCAGTTACTTGCCCATTATTTTTATCGTTTTTAAGCCAATCAACATGGTTAAGCACAATGCCGCTAACACAAAACAAAATAAGCAAAAAAAACAAAGCTGTAGAAATATAAATATGCAGTGCACGGCTTGTGCTGTACAAAGCACGCTTATTAATAAACGCCATAAAAACAGTAATTAAGTTAAAGTTACAATATGATAATCATTTGCATTAACTATTACAAATTTACTTACTTAACTTTACATTAAATTTTTGGTTAAACGATGTGTGCAAACAAAAGGGGTGGCTATTTAGCGCTAGGCGGGTGCGAGGGCCTTAAAATTAGGTAAATCATTACAGCTATTTCAATTACGCCAACAAGGTAAATAACCCAAACAGGGGCGCTTGAGTAAAGTAAAAACACAAAGCCAATTAACATACCAATTGCGGCGTAGCATTTTGCTTTAACTGGCACTACTTTATGCGCTTGCCATTGTTGTAAGGTAACGCCGTAACGAGGGTGGTTAAGCAGCCAATGTTCAAGCGCCGGCGATGAGCGAGTAAAGCAGGTAAGCGCAAGAATAAAAAAAATGGTAGTAGGCATAACGGGCAGCACAATACCAATAATGCCAAGCGCAACAAGTAATAAACCAAGCGCTTTAAGCCATAAGTTTTTATAACAAATAAATACTGCTTTTATATTCACTTAGGCTCTTTTAAGTAATGGTTGTTAGTTAGGATTGTAGGCCAAATCGTTGTAAAATCTAACCCTATAAATGCAAAAAAGGGCAAACTAAGTTTGCCCTTTTAAAATACCAAATATGTTTTACTTATTTAGAAGTAGTAACCTACGTTGATGTTAAAGCGACGTTCTGTGTCGCCATCACCAATAATTGTTCCGCCAATAAATGGCTGGTTACGCGCTTGAATAAAGTCAAAGTAGGTAAATAACGGACCTGCCGATACACTCATACCGGTTACGTTCATCCACGTGTTTGCGCTGTCGTCAGACTTGTCGTAAATAATGCCGTAGTCGTTATAAAATTGCACGCCAGTTACTGGGCCCCAATCAAGTGATAGGTCGTATGCTACGTTGAAGTTAGTCATCGTTGCTTCGCTTGATACGGTATCGTAGTAATCAAATGCGCCAACTACAAAGCGGTTGCTGTTGTCGTCTAGGTCGTAGTCGTATTCGCCGTGCTGAAATTGAATATTCCAGTTATTAATTTGGCTGTTTACGTGGAACGCCCATGCACCGTAGTTACCAGCGCGGTCATTACCATCATGTAGGCCACCACTTAAAAGTGATATACCCACATCTGTTTTAGCGTTTTCGCCATGCTCAATTTGATACACTGTACGACCAGCAAAGGTGTTGTATTCACCAAGGCGAGAACCAGGGGCATCGTATGTGCCTTCGGTTGTTGCACGGCTACCTACAATATCGAAAGAATAACGTTCGTTAACTTCTGAGCTGCCATCAACACCGCCTACTTCATCATTTTTGAAAAAGCCCAGATCTAGTTTCCAATTGTCTTTAAGTTTGCGGTTTACTGTTACACCTAAATCGAAGTCGTCTTCTAGGCCAACGTAGTAGTTAGTGCTAAAAAAGTAGCTGTGTGAGTTGTATGGGCCGTTACCAAACGGTACAGGTGCAATACCGGCTTGCGCTTCCCAGCCATCTGTAAATTCGTAACCTAAGTATGCATACTTAACAATGGTCATGTAATCGTAAAAACGAAAATCACCATTTACAGAAATATCGCTAATTTCGCCTGATAAGTTAATGCGAAATACTTCAAAGTCTAAATCGCCGCCACGGTCTTGCGTGTCTTCATCGTATGAATTAGTGCTGTAGTTAAAGCGTACGGCACCGCCAATTTTAATGCCTTCGTCTTCTTGCTCAGGCGCAGCTTGTGCAACAACAACTTCTTTGTTGTCGGCTTTTTTACTGATTTCGGCAACTTGTTGTTGGTGTTGCTTGTTGATTTGGCTTTGCTTTGATTTTTCATCAGCGAGCTGCTGTTCAAGCAACTGCATTTGTTGCTTAAGTTGCTTTAATTGGTTTTGCAGTGTGTCAAGATCGGCTGCGTGAGAAGTGCTTGCTGCACCACCAAGCATAAGTGCTAGTGTTAATTTTGAGAGTTTAGTCATTGTTGATGCTCAGATTGTGTTTAAAAAATAAAAAATTCAAGGTGCCCAAAAGCCCCTTACGAATGATGTAAGAACTAATTTAAATTTATTTTTTTTATTTTTTATTTATTTGGTGTTTGAGTTAACGCGCCTACCTCTAACAGAGGTGATGCGTCTAACTTATCAGCATCCATCATTGCTGCAACGCGTTGCATAGATGAAAGCAATAAACTTTGCTCCCATTCTGCAAGTGCAGAAAACTTTTCAATAAAGTGTTCTTGCAGTGGCTGTGGCGCTTTTTCTAGTAACTCTTTCCCTTGCTCGGTGAGGTATAAGCTCACTCGGCGTTTATCCATTTGACTACGAACGCGTGTTACAAGGTTTCTGCTTTCTATTCTATCAAGAATATTAGTCACAGTAGCCGGGCTTAAATTAACATTCTGAGCTATACGGCTAGCGGTTATTCCATCGGTGTGCGCTACTTCTTGCATTATAAGCAATTGTGGGCCTGTTAAACCTGATGTTTTATTTAGCTGCTTAGAATGTAAGTCAATCGCGCGGATTACTTTACGTAAAGAAACTAATAATTCGTCATATTTTTGCATTTGCTTATCTCGTCGATGGGCCAAAGGTGTGCCGTAATCGCGAAATGTTACACATCAAATAAATTGAATTCAAATAATAAATTAAGCTTGAGCCCATGTTCATTGGTTTTTATTAGTTTGAGCAGAAACTAAAATAGTATAACTTTGTTTAAAACTTATTAAATGTTATTAGCATATTGTTTGCATTGTGGTGCGCACACTACGTATGTTGAGAATAATTGGCAAGTCTTATGGTGTAGACTTTAGTATTATTCATAACAGCTGTTGCTAATTAGTAATTGTTTGTAAGTTAGCTGTGTATGTATTAATCGCCAATGAACAAATTTCAAACCATAAAGGTCAACACGCCCTAGTGAGTATAGCGTATACTTTACACATGCATTATTGTTTATATGTACATGTTAAAAATCTTTAATATCAGTATTGTAGGGAAAAACATGAAATTATCGCCATCAGTTAGCATTGAACAAAGCGAAACCGGTCTAGAGTTTATAAAAGTAGCGAGCTCAAAGTGTGATGCAAAAATATTTTTGCAAGGTGGGCAAATTACCGAGTTTATCCCAAAAAATAACAAGCCACTTATTTGGGTATCTAACAATGAGACGTTTCAAGAAGGGGTAAGCATTCGCGGTGGGATTCCTATTTGTTGGCCTTGGTTTGGTAACCATGCAAACCAAGATTGGCCAGCGCATGGCTTTGCACGTACCAGTTTATGGCAAGCTGACGAAGTGCACGAAAGTGATGAGCACATTACAATTAGCTTAAACTTACCCATGAAATTAGTTAACCCAACGTATTGGCCTCATCACTCGGCGTTAAAGGTTGAGTTTGTTTTGAGCGAGCAGTTACAGGTGCGTTTAACCACAACTAACTTAAGTAATACTGCGTTTAGTTATACTCAAGCGCTGCATACTTACTTTCCTACCTCTGATATTAAAAATACGGTTGTTGATGGTTTGCAAGGCGCGCAATATATTGAATTTGGCGAAGGGCCTTTTGCTCAAAACGAACAAGTTAATTTTACTCGCGAAACCGATATGGTGTATACACAGGCCGCTGTCCAGCAGCACATTCATACCCCAGATGGGATTATTAATGTAAGCCGCGAAAACTCAAGCTCGTGTGTGCTGTGGAACCCATGGATAGAAAAGTCTAAGCGTTTATCTAATTTTGCTGACGATGAATACCTAAGCATGGTGTGTTTAGAAGCCGCCAATGTGTTAGAAGATAAGGTGACACTTGAGCCTAAGCAAAGCCATACGTTAGTTACTACGATCAGCTGGGCTTAACAGCCAGTAAAAAGGAAAGGTACATAAACGTGTTTAATAATCAGCAAATAATAGATTTACCAAAGCACAGTGAAATACAGCTCAATCCCTTGGCCGATAAAGCGTTATTACACGTGCAACTTAATTGGCTGGCGTTTTACATTCCTTTTTGCGCGGTATTGTTTGCTGTTTGTTACTTTAACGAAGCGTTTGCTAACAAAGCACAAACCTACTTGCTAATAGGTGTGCCCATTTTAATTTTGCTTTCAATGCTTTATAACGCCGTGAGTATAAAACTGCAGGGCTTTGCACTGCGCAATCACGATATTGCGTTTAAAAAAGGGGTTATTTGGCAGCAAATAACTATTTTGCCTCTCGCGCGTGTACAGCATATGGAAATTCACCAAGGCCCTATTGAGCGAAAACTAAAGTTAGCCAGTTTAAAGTTATTTAGTGCCGGCGGGGTCAGCGCTGATTTACAAATAAGTGGCTTAACCCACGAGCAATGTAAAAACATACGCCAGTTTGTACAAAACTATCGCCAAGACGACACACCCGCGCAGGTTGAATTAGCCAATGAGTAATACCATTAGCGAGGAGCAAAGTAGCTCACTACATTGGCAAAAAGTATCGCCTTGGGCGGTAGTGTATTTTGTGGTGTATTTTAGTGTGCGCTTTGTAAAAGACGGGCTTTTAAACCTACTACCCATGCTTGTGGTGTTTGTTACACAAGTAGAAAACAAGCTGTTTTGGGCGCAAGTAGCTGGTGCTACTGCATTAGTAACACTGCTAATCTATTCAATTTTATATTACATAAACTTTAAGTTTTGCATTAGCGACGATCACGAAATTTTGCTTAACAAAGGGGTGTTTAAAAAAGAGCGCCTAACACTCAAGTTTTCGCGCGTGCAAAATGTAAATATTGCTGAGCCCTTTTATTTTACTCCCGTTAATTTAGTTAACTGTATTTTTGATGCCGCAGGCAGCGTAACGCAAGAAGCGGTATTGCCAGGTGTTACCAAAGCCTATGCTCAGCAAATGCGTAAACAAATTTTTGCCTTTAAAGCGCAGCAGCAACCCGACGAGCAAACCACCTCAAGTGAGCATTTTGAAGCAGAAAATAGCTTACGTATCAGTAATAAAGAAATTGCTAAATTTGGCTTAATGTCAAACATGGCTATATTAGCCATGGCCGCTATTGCGCCTTTTATAAATGTGTTGGTTGATTTTTTAGAGCAACAAATTATTGCTAAGGTTGAGGGATTTTATCAGCAAGAGCTTGGTTTACTGGCAAGTGCAGCAACCTTTGCCATGATCACGCTTATTGCTTTGCTTGTTTTAATTGCTGTGATGCTGTCGGTAGGCATGTCGCTTATTCGTTTTTATAATTTTGAGCTTTACTTTAAAGGCCAAAAATTTAAACGCATTGCTGGTTTATTAGAGCGCCATCAGTTGTCTATGAGCATGGATAAGGTGCAATCGATTGTTATAAAACAAAACCTAATGGGGCGATTACTAAAGCGTTTTACCGTTGAGTGCTTACAAGCAAGTAGCGGCGGTATAGCGGCGGGCGTGGCTGCTAAAAAAAATAAACAAACCTTAGTGTTACCCGTTTTAAATAGCGAGCAAGTAGATAGCGTATGCCAATGGATTTACCCGTGGTTTAATAGCAAAAAATTGCAATTTAACGGCGCAGAACGTGCCTTACTTTATAAAAACTTGAGCTTTTATGCGTTAATTCCAAGCGCTATTGTGCTGCTAGGGTGCTACTTAGGTGACTTTAACCTTTGGTTTAGCGTGGGCGTATTACTTATTTTAGCGGGATTGGTAACGCTTGCTTATCAGCGTTATGGCTATTATTTGCATGAAGACAACGGCCGTTTTTACATGGTGGTACGCAAAGGGATGATAGGTGTGCATTACCGTGTATTTGAGTTGTACAAAGCACAAAGTGCACGCAGTATTAGTACCTACTTTATGCGCCGCGCAGGGCTCAAAAGCCTGTATATACAACTTGCGTCAGGGTTTGCATTTATGCCCTATATAAAGCAGCAAGATGCTGATTATATAATTGATTTTACACTTTATCAGGCCGAGTCAACGCAGCGTAGCTGGATGTAGTTATACCAATTGACTTATACCAATCCGCATAATTAAGTGTTCTATTTTGAGGGTGGATAAACGTGTTGATAGCAAGGCAAAAAATTCGCTATTGAGAACAAGCTATTACTTAATTTAAAAGTTTATAAAACATACACTTTTATAAGCTTTGTTACATTTTTTTACTGCAACGTTGGCTGGTTTAATAATACTCTAAGTGGTATCAATCATTTAAAGGATTATTATGAAAAAATCACTCATCGCTGCCTCTTTGTTATTAGCCACACCTACCTTAGCTGCTGATTGGCAAACTATTCATACCGAACACTTTAATGTGCATTACAGCACCGAAAATGCCGATTATGCTAAATCGACAGCGGTAGAACTTGAAATAGTGCGCAGTAAAGTGCTTGAGCAGCAAAACCGAGCGCTCGATAAAGTAGTTGATGTGGTGGTGTTTGATCCCCTAAATGCGCCCAACGGTTTTGCTTTACCTACTTCTAATAATCCCTTAATGGCCCTTTTTACCACGCCCCCACAATCAGACACGGTGGTTTCTAACATGAGTGGCTGGCAGCAATTACTTATATTGCACGAATATATTCACTTAGTGCATTTAGCGCAGCCAACACGTAACACATGGCAGCAAAAAATAAGGGGTGTGTGGGATATTTACGACTTAACTTACAGCGATATGCCGCGCTGGGTAGCCGAAGGTTATGCAACCTTACTTGAGTCAAAAATGACGGGCCGAGGGCGACTATTTGATAACTACACCGAGTCAATGCTAATTGAGTTTGCTCAGCAGGGGGCACTGCCGAGCTATAGCCAACTAAGCGCCACCGAGGGCGGTTTTATGGCAGGCTCTATGGCGTATTTAATGGGCAGCCGGTTTTTAAATTGGCTAGAGCAAACGTATTCAACGCAAATGCTCGATGCTGTTTGGACGCGCATGCAGGCTGTTAAAAAGCGCGATTTTAACGAGGCCTTTACTGGGATATTTGGCCAAAGTGCCGCTAAGCTATATGGCCGCTTTATTGCTCAATATACTTATAAAGCTATGGCAAAAGAGCAGTTAGAGCCTGCGCTTAACAGCGAGCTGTGGTTAAAGCTCAACTTATATGCAAGCAACCCTGTGCTTTCAAAAGATGGCAGTAAACTTGCGATTGTTGAGCGCGATAAAGATAAAAAAACCAAGCTTATTATTTACAGCACGCAGGAAAATACCAAAGCAGAGGAAGCATTTACAAAAGCACAAAAAGCGCTATTAGAAAACGATGCATTGGATATACCCGATAACCCCCCGAGTGTATTTCAGCGTGAGCAAAAACACATATTAAATCAAATAAACAGAGCGGGCATTGCTAATCCACAATGGGTAAATAACAACACACTTTACTTTAATGCTTATACGCGTGAAGAGACGGGTATTTATAACAAGGTGTCTGATATTTTTAGTTATAACACCGAAACCGGAAACGTTGAGCAGTTAACTAAGCTAGCTGGCTTACGTCGTTTTACTGTTACAAACAATGGCGAAACCCTTTACGCTGAGCAAGTACGCGGTGGCTACTCAGAGTTAGTAAAAGTAGATTTAGCCACGCAAACCATTACCCCTTTGTTTTCAAAAAGCTTAAAAACAGCCTACGACTATCCAACTTTTAGCCCTGATGAAACCCAATTAGCTTATGTATCCGCCAATTTAAATGAGAATTGGCAATTGTATATACAAGATATTGCCAATAAAACTCGCCAAGCCGTGCCTATGCCCAACGGGTACCAATACCTAAGCCAGCCCAGCTTTAGTAAAAACGGTGAAAAAATTTACTTTGTAGCCGGCTTAAAAGGCTCAACTGATATTTATAGCTACCATATTGCAAGTAATACATTAACTAAACTTACCCAGGGCCAAGAGGCCGTTGCTCACCCCCTAGAAACAAGCAACGGAGCATTACTTTATTTATCCATTACTGCTGATGGGCCTAATGTAAAGCAATTACCAAGTACAGTAGAGGGCGAAATAATTACTGATTTGGCACAGGATAATAATGCGCCACTGCTTTTGGTGGAACAGTACACTTTGCCTAAAGCAAAAATATATAACGACAATGTAGGTAAGCAAAGCAGCTACGATGTGCTTGATCAGCATGGAAGTTTAGCGCTAGGCGCACAGTATTACTCTGCCGCTACAAGTGCTTTAAATATTAATATTAAAAGCAGTGACTTACTTAAACAGTTAGACCTTCAAGCGGGATATAGTGTTGATTTAAATGATGATGCTTTGCACGGTGGGTACGCCCAAGCAAAATACAATGCACTGCCAGTTAAGCTTAAATTGAGTGTATTTGATTATGATTTAAATACTGCAAAACAATACCAAGCGAGCGAAAATGCAGAAGTACCTGCACGAGGTGGTTTTGCAGTCTTAAGTTACCCAATTAAATACGCGGCGTTTAGCCTAACGCCAGAGCTTGCCTTTAACTATACCGATTATAAGCAAGACTATAATAAGTGGGCGCGCATAGGCATTACCCAAAGCTGGCAGTACGACCGTCAAGCATTTGCTATAGGGCAAAGTGTTAATGCCCAGTATTACGATGGCAGCAGTAAAAACATTAATTGGGACGGCTACGATTTAGCGGCCAACGTATTTGGTAAAGCGTTTGATGTGCCGCTTTATATTAATTTTACTCAAAAGCAGCGCGATAATAGTAGTTTAGCGCTAGGCGGATTTAGCTCAAACCTAATTAGCGAGCACCAAAATAGTGAGTTTGTGCTGTCATCAGAGCTGCCATTTTATAGCACAACTGCTGAGCGCTATATGGGTTATGGCGGTGGCTTTAGCTTTAAAGAAGGCATGCCGTGGCTTTATTATAAACAGCACCAGGTAGATGATGCGGTATACGCACAAAGTTATGGTTTAAAGTATCAAGGCAATTTTAGCTTTGGACTAGGTCCAGCCGGTGTGAACGATTTAACCTTTAATATGGGGTTATCGCGCGTAGAAGGCGATAGCTTTGAGGATGAAATGCGCGGCTGGTTTAGTTTTTACTACTCGCTATAAGTAAATTACGATAACACGCTAATGCACTTGTGTAATAAGTGCATTAGTAAAAGCTGCGTTTAAACTAATTTAAAGTATTGGTGGTTAATTGGGCTTGTTTAGCGATGCAAGCTTAGCTTGATACACGTTTAGTCTTTCTTTATTACGCTCATATTGGATGGCTTTTTCAAGCAAGCTTTGTGTTTGCGCTGTGTGACCTTGTTGGTAGCGAATTTTAGCCAGCTCTAAATAGAGCTCCGATATATAAGGAGCTTTTGCAATGGCGAGTTCAAGTTGCTTTTTAGCTTGGGTGACCTTGCCCTGATGTAAGTTATTTTTAGCAATCACGAGTAGCTCGTAGGGGTCTTTCTCTTTATCAACAAGCTGGCTTGTTAGGCGTTTTTCTAGTGTTTTATCTCCTAGCTCATTTGCTAATATTCGATAGTTATTAATTAAATTTATACTTATATCGTTTCTATCAAGCGCGGTTTGATAAATCATGTGAGCGCTTTTTAGATCGCCTGCGCGGCGGTGCAATACGCCGGCTATATTAAAAAGCTCTGCATCGTTTGGGGTAAAGCGGTTGGCTTGCATAATTAAAGAGTAAGCCTTATTAAGATTGTTTTCGGCTAATGCCGCGGCGGCTAAGTTACTATAAAACTTACTGAGTAAATCGTTATACGTTGCACTACCGGAATAAAAGCTGCCACGTGTGGGAAAGTAGTCTATTAACGTGCCAGGGCGAATAAATACAATATAGTTACCATCTATTTCTTCTTCTGGCGCATACACTTTGGTTCTAAAGTGATTGGCGATGTAGACTAAATTACCTTCTTTGGCATACACAGGTTCACTGGTCATTTCTTGAAAGCTGGTATCGAGGCCTAAAAGTGTGGCGTAGCTTTGGGTTAATACAGCTAAACTAATACAGTTGCCTTGTGCGCGTTTAATAACTTGTTTAGATGTTAGTGTATCGCCGTGATACTTAAAGTTGGTAAGTTGGCTTTCTAGGTAGTTAAAAATAATTTCATCAGCGCGAACTTCATTTAAGTGTTTATGCGCGTATGCTAAAAACTTTTCTTGTTCGGGTTTTGGCAGCTCAAAAATGCTCTGCTCATTAGGTGTTTTAACTTGCTCGAAAAGAGAGTGGTTAATTACGTGTGTTAGCTGCACCTTTTTAATGGGCATTGCAGGCGGCGTGCTATTACAGGCAGTTAAAAAAAGGCTAAGAGTAAAAACTAGATATTTCATATATCACCTCACTGTGATTGTTAACATTACAGTGAGGTGATTTTTTAATCAAGCACTTGCAGTGCGGTGTTTACTTAAGCGGTTTTTTTGAGACTGCTTTTTGCGCTTACGGCGAGTAAACCACAAATAAAAGCCAGTACCACCAAGCCAAACAGGGCTTAAACCAATAACACACCAAATTATTTTACTAATGAGCCCTGCAAAATAACCAAAGTGAAGTTTTCTAAAGCTATCAATTACTTGCCAACCTACACCCACTTCGCGGATGTCCCAGTTTGCCATATGCTCGCCCGTTAGCTTGTTGTAAGTAACGGTATTGGCATATTCGCTGGCAAGTGGGTTACTGGTATCTACTTCTCCAAATAGCGTTATGTTTTCGTCTGGCTCAAGCGGCATGACTAAAAATGTGCCATTAAATGTGGGTATTTGCTTTTGGCTATCATCAAGCACGTGTTGAAAAAAAATCTCTTCATTGTATAAATTTTTAGTAAGTACGAAGTGTTCTTCTTCTGCGTGTTCAATGACTTCGTGATACCACACAGCGCCGTTAAAGTAGCCGCCAGTGATGGCTAAAATTATAATAATGGGCGAGCCAATTACACCGGTCATTTTATGGATGTCGCTAAGCACTATTTGCAGTGTGGCGCGCCAGCGTACGCTAAATAAACGCTGCCAAAACTTACGATAAATAATAAGACCTGTAATACCTAGTACTAAAAAAAACACCGCAAAAAAGAAGCCTAAAACGGTACCAGTTTGGCCTGGTAAATTTTTTAAATCATTGAGTAAAAAGGTGTAGTGTAAATCTAAAAACCAGTCTGTAAAGTAGTGGCTGGTTCCCACTGGCTCTGAAAGAATATTGCCAGTGTATTGATCTAAATGAAATTTATACCAGTCTTCTGTACCGCGCTTTATTAAATAAACCCGATCAGCAGTATCATCGTTAAATATTTCCCAGCTACCTACGACATACTCAGGGTACGCTTTTTGCGTTTTTGTTATAAGTGTATCCATAGGTAAGCGGTTGGCTTGTTGTTGTACAACAAAGTGACTGTCTGGCATTAATAAGCCGTCAATCTCGCTTTTAAATACCAAAACGCTACCCGTTATACTAATAACAAACAGCGGGACAAGCGCGATAAGGGCTACCCAACTGTGAATTTTAAAAAGTGTTTTTCTCATAGTTTATAATTGTGTAATTGCCACAGACCTGCGCATGATAACAATTATCAGTAGCATTTCATAGTTGTGCGACAAATACACACTCGTTGTTTAAGACAGGGTGCAAAGTGTTCAGCCTCCAATATACAAGTACGATTTGGTGTCCACTTAAAGTAACGGTTTTTGTACAGCTATCTTGCCAGTGCCTAATATAGGGTTACGCTAATTTGTTGAGTAAAATATATTCACCATTACAATGCGCGCTCACTTTAAAACTCATTTAAAAACAGATGTTTATTTATTGTTTCTAGCGGGTTTTATATTAACATTTAAGTAACGAGCGAGGTTGTTTTGGCGCACTATCTACCTATTTTGTCGGCTTTTATTTTAGTTTTTAGCTTTTTACCGCTATTGAGCAAAATTAGAAAGAATCGCAGTGTGTCGGGGTTATCACTATTAATGATGACTTTTGGTTTAGCGCAAAGCCTCTACTTTATTACTTACAATATTTATTTTGAACGCTACTTTATAGCACTACCGTTTTTTGTAACTGGAGTGCTAAGTGGTTTAATTTTATATTACTTTGCCCGCTATAACGCCGCAAAAGCTGAACGTATACAGCTTGTGGCTATGCTTGGCTTTTCGTTATTACCTTTTTTATTGCTGTTAAATAAAAGCCTAGAAACAGCATCGGTACTTAACGCACTTACATACGTAGGGCTAGTAATGAGCTCAGTACGGGTAATGCCGCAAACGTATAAAACCTTACGCAGTGGCAATATTAGCAATTTAAGTGCTCGCTACTTTAGCTTGCAGTTTGTAGCAGGTACCTGTGGCTTGTATGTAGAGCTAAGCAGTGCTATGACCAGCACCTCACATATTTTAATGTTTGTTATGCTGCTGCTTACAAATGCTGTGCAATTTGCGTGTATGCAATATTATAAAATGCGCCTCGCAATGGCTTAGCTATAAAATTAATAGTGATTATTTAATGACTATGTGGCAGGTTTAAACTCTAACTAATTTAGGGGGTCAACCTATGCAACTCACTATCCATCAAATTGATGCATTTACAAGCTCTTTATTTAAAGGCAATTACGCAGCTGTGATCCCGCTAGAGGCGTGGCTTAGCGATGAGTTAATGCTAAATATAGGCGCTGAAAATAATGTGTCTGAAACTGCGTTTACTTGCCCTCAGGCTGATGGCAGTTTTGCAATACGGTGGTTTTCACCATTAATGGAAATAGATTTTTGCGGCCACGCCACGCTCGCTGCTGCGTATGTTTTATGCGAGCAACACAACCTTAGCCAAGTGCGCTTTAACGCCACGGCCGTAGGGGAGCTTGTTGTAAACAAAAATAGCGATGGTAGTTTTACTATGACCTTTCCTAAACAGGCGCCAGTAGAAGTGAAAACTATACCCGAAGCGCTGTTAAAAGGGTTGTCTATACAACCAATAAAGGTGCTAAAAAATCGTCAAGCATATTTTGCTATTTACGAAAATGCGCAACAAATCCATGATTTAACTACTCAGCCTGATTTATTAAAAACCTTATACCCACTTGATGTTGTCGCCACATCAAGTTCTGCTGAGTACGATATGGTGTCTCGTTATTTTTGGCCTGCAAGTGGCGGCGAAGAAGATTTTGTTACGGGTTCTATTCACACTGGCCTTGCCCCTTACTGGGCACAGCAGTTAGGTAGAAATAAATTAAACGCGTATCAGGCTTCAAGCCGTGGTGGTTTTATACAATGCGAAGTAGGCGAGGATACCGTCAGGTTAACTGGTAACGCTGTACGGTATTTGAAAGGTACAATTTATTTATAAATTCGCATTAAAAAGGCCACGTATTACGTGGCCTTTTTGATTGAGTTTATTAAGCTTCTAACGCTTTAGCAATTAAGTGATCAATATACTTTTTATGTGCTTTAGTAGCTGTATCGGCTCCCCATCCTACGCTTGTATCAGCTATTTGTGTTAGCTGATACAGCGCGGCAGTTTTTGCCAAATTATCGTGTTTACTTGCTTTGCCTAGGCCTGCAATAGCAATAAGCTGATTTACATACTCTATTTGTAGATTGCGGCTAATAGAGGTGCTCTCTTTGCTATCAACAAAAATACTGGCCGTTAGGTCGTCCATAAATTGCGTTAGGCTATATTCATTACCATACAGTGCGGTGTCTGAAATACGTAGCATAACAGCCGGGTGCAGCAATTGCGCAAGTACCGTTTTTTGCATGCCTAAAATCATTTTGTGCGCTTTAGGGTCTTCATTTTTACCATAATGGTTAAAGCCACGGCGTTGTTGCTGTAAATAGTTGTATAAAGGCTGCATGCTGATTAGCACATCAGGTGCAAATACATATTTAGCAAGTATGTTCATTGCTTGCGTTTGGCGCTCAAGTGGTACTGGCATAAACGGCTTACTTGCATGTGTATCACCTACTACTGCACGTTCAACATATACGCCACCTATTTGGCGAGAAATAACACCTGCTTGTCTACGGTATTGACCGAACAAACTATTAGCCGAGGTAACCAGCTGTTGATAAGACTCACCTTTTACTGTGGCTTTATCTTTTAGCTCCGTAAATAGTTTATCAATTAGCGCCATGCGGTCGGCGCCATAGGCTGCTGGATTTGACGATAAGTCGCCAATCATTACACGGGGGTCTATGTGGCGGCCCGGGGCACGCATATCATCGGCATCATTACCGAAGGCAAGGGCATGTTCGCTTGAGCGAGCGAGTATGTTTTCAAGTCGTGCTTGTTCGGCAGCTTTATCTTCTAAGGCGCTGCTATAGCCATAGTTGATAGCCCAATCATCATAAGGACCCGGCTTAGTTTGAAAAATATCACCTTGCTGTACACCGATTGGCGCGATGTTAGCGGGTGCATAATCCATCACAGAACCGGTTACTATGCCTTGAGTTTTATTTTTGTCATGAACCTCTTTTTCATCCCACAAAATAGACGATTTCATATTGTGGTTTAAGCCTAATGTATGACCCACTTCATGAAGAATTAACTGGGTTAAACCTTGGCGAATCATTTCATTGTCATCAATCGAGGCACCTGTTGCTAAGCCTTTAGCAACCAGCAGGTTTTGTTGAATTTCATGGCCTAGTGAGCAATTTAACTCACCTTGTGTAGGCAGGTGTTGGCCGTGGCTCATTGTGCCTTGGGTGTATAGCGTGTCGTAAATCCAGCGGTTTTTCATAAATACAAACTCAAGCATAATGTCTGAGCCGAGTATTTCACCTGTTAGTGGGTTGGCAAGAGCCGGTCCGTAGCCGCCAAATGGCGGTTTTGGCGATGAAGTCCAACGTAGTACGTTGTAGTTAATATCACCAGCATCCCACGTTGCGTCATCGGGTTGTACTTTAACTTCGAGTGCGTTTTTAAAACCGGCTTTTTCAAACGAGCTATTCCATGTAAGCACAGCATCGCGTATTGTGTCGCGCCACTCTACAGGGGTGGTGTTTTCTATCCACCAGGTAATTGGTTTTACCGGCTCAGAAAGTTCAGCATCAGGGTTTTTCTTTTGTAGATCCCAGCGCTTAATAACATCGTCATAGGGCGCCCAATCGGTTGAGGTCATTAGATCAAATTGATTGGTGAAATAACCTATGCGCGCATCATCTTTACGTGGTTGGTAATCGTTTTTAGGTAATGCCACAAAAGAGTGCTGGACCTTTACAGAGATATTACGCGGGTCACTTACGGCACTTGTACCACGCACGGTGGGACTGGCATTACTAAATACGTAATCAACGACTATATCTAAGTTGTTTGGGTAGGGGCGCTGTTTAACAATACGCGACTTTTTAGTATTTAATTTACCTACTTTAAAGCGTTTTTTAGCGTTTTTATCGGCTGGGTTTAGCGTTGGCGATACCTTGTGTAGCGCTTCACTTAAAAATAGCTTGTTGACCTTAAAGGCTATTTTACCTTCTTCTTCTTTTTCTATTTTAATGCTGGCTAAAACGGCTTCGCTGATGTTGGCATTGCTTGCTTTGGCAATGGCGCTGTTTTGATCAAATTTATAGCGAGGTGTTTTGCTCACTATATCTATGCGGTCAAAGTATTTTCTAAACTCAATGAGCTTGGTTTCTCTATAGGCGCCGCGATAATGCCCGGCATCAGTGACACCGTCGATTGTATGGGCAAAGTATACAAAAGGGGTATTAAGCTGCGACTCGGTGATCACCATTAAGTGTTCACCGGTTTTTTGGTCTTGGTATAAATTAAAAATACCTGAAAATTCGGTTTGTCCTTCGACCATTTCGCTCAGGGTTTTTGATTTTTTGTCTTCTTTTTTATCATCAGCCACTGCGTGGCCGCTTAGCGCTATACTCAGTGTTAGCGCAAGGGTTGTTAATTTCATTTTTATAATCTATTTCGCTGTTATTTATTTAGTGTGACTGTACGTAAATTAAAAATTGTTCGCACATGTTCTCGATGAAATCATAGCTCTAATTTGTAATGCACTGATTTTAAATAGTAAAAATTTGTAACAAAATATAATAAATGCGATGAGTTACAGGTATTTGTAAACGGCTACGTACCTTAACTGAGTTTTTAAATTTATTTGTAACAGTTGCTTACAAATGTCAGGTTAATGTTTTATTGCGCTCTGTTATTATAGTGTTAGTAGAAATATGAGGTAATTAGGATATGCAATCAAATTCACTGAGATGGGTGTTCCCATTTGTAGCATTAGCCATTGGTGTAGTGGGCTTTATGGGAATAAACGCTATTGCACAAGAAGATCAAAATAAAACAGCAGTAGATACACGACCCACCGTGCAAGTTGAGCCTGTAGAAGCTAATAATCACCAAGTAATAATAAACAGCTACGGCGAAATAAAACCATTAGAAAACACACAGTTGGCGGCGCAGGTGTCGGGGGAAGTAATTAGCTGGCATCCTAGCTTTGTAGCTGGTGGCGTGGTTTCTCGTGGCGATACACTGATTAGTATTGAAAAAGACAACTACGAAGCAGCCGTTTTAGTTGCCGAAGCCGATTTAGCGCGTGCCAAAGCAGCCTTAATTGAAGAGCAAGCGCAGGCAAAAGTAGCCGAAGACGAAGCAAAGCGTTTTCCGAATAAAGCACGTACAGACTTATTTTTACGTAAACCGCAGGTGTTAAGCGCCCAAGCAGCGGTTAAGTCGGCGCAAGCCGCATTAAAAAGAGCACAACGTGATTTAGAAAACTGCGATATAAAAGCCCCATACGATGCGTTAGTAGTGAGCCGTAATGTAGGCGTTGGCCAGTTTGTGGCTATGGGTGCACAAGTGGCTGATTTAAATAATATAGAAACAGCAGAGGTTATTATTCCTATTGCTGGTTTTGATAGCGTATTTTTACCGGAGCGAATTAAGGGCATTAAGGCCACTATTATTCAAAAAGGGTTAAACAGTTTTACACGTGAAGGCGTGATTGACCGCGACCTAGGTATTGTAGATAACGCGACGCGCATGAGCAGCTTAGTGGTACGTATTGAAGACCCATACGGCTTAAAAACACAGCAACCGGCTATTAAATTTGGCAGCTACGTGCAGGTTAATTTTGCAGGCGCCATGCTTAATAATATTTACCGTTTGCCGCAATCATTAGTAAATAACCAAACGGTGTGGATAGTTAACGAAAACCAAGAGCTTGAACCGCGCAAAGTAACCGTAGTGAGAGAAGAAGGCGAGTACTTTTATATTAGCAGCGGACTTAATGCCGATGATAAGTTGGTTACCACGTTACCTGAGTACCCACAAAAAGGCATGCAGGTAAAAGTGGCTGGCATGAGCGAGCCAAGTAACGCTAATACAAACACCGAAAGTAGCGCTGAAGCGCAACAGTTGTAAGGTGTAAATTAATGAACGAATCAATTGAAAAAAAACAAACAGGGTTAATAGCTTATTTTGCTAAAAACTCTGTTGCAGCCAACCTAATGATGGTTTTTATCATCATTATGGGGGTTATTAGCTACTTAACTATTCAGCGCCAAATGTTTCCTAATGTAGAAATTAACTACATTAATGTTGAGGCCAATTACCCCGGTGCCTCACCACAAGAAATTGAAGAAAGCATTCTTATAAAAATTGAAGAATCACTAAAGGATGTGACCGAAATTAAAAAGGGCGTGTACCGCGCCTTTAGAAATGGCGGTAGGGCAAGCCTTGAAATTAACACCGATGCAGAGCTTACCGATGTGCTTGATAAGGTAAAGCTGCGTGTTGATGGTATTGCAACCTTTCCTGCGGGCATGGAACCGGTCACCATAAGTCAGATTGAGTTTAGGCAAGATGTTATAGGGATGACCTTAGTTGCCGATTTGCCGCTGACAGAACTCAAACCAATTGCTAATCAAATTGAAGATGAGCTATTACAGCTATCTAACGTATCGTTGGTAGAAAACGATGTGCCGCTTGATGAAATTGCCATCGAAATCGACCCTGATACGTTACGCCAATACAATTTAACCCTAAGCGATGTAATGAACGCGGTGCGCAGTTATTCTGCTAACTTTTCGGCGGGGCAACTAACAACCGATGCGGGGGTTATTTCTGTTCGGGTTGAAAACCAGTATTACTCTGGTGATGAGTTTAGGCAAATACCGGTAAAAATAGGCGAATACGGCGCTAAAGTGTTGCTTCAAGACGTTGCCGTTATCAAAGACCAATTTACCGAAGGCGAGCGCTACTTTAAATTTAACGGCGAAAACGCAGTGTATATGTCGGTAAAGGCTACGCAAGATCAAAACATGATTCCGGTTGCCGAGTCGGTTAAAGCATATATTGAGCAAAAGAATACCCAGCTACCACCGGGTGTTAGGTTAGAGCCATTAATGGACATGACGTACTACCTAAATGCGCGCCTTGATATGATGAAAGCTAACTTGTTTCAAGGGGCAATATTAGTCGCTATTATGCTTTCGTTATTCTTGCGCTTTAAATTAGCGCTTTGGGTAATGATTGGCTTACCGGTGTGCTTTTTAGGGGCAATGATGCTAATGCCGTTATTTGGTATAAGCATTAATATAATTTCGTTGTTTGCATTTATTATGGTGCTCGGCATTGTGGTTGATGACGCCATAGTAATAGGAGAAGCCGCTTATACTGAGGTAGAAAAAAGCGGAGGCGGAGTTGAAAACGTCGTTCGTGGTGCAAACCGTGTAGCAACCCCTGCTACATTTGGTGTATTAACAACCATTGCGGTGTTTGCCCCATTTACACTATCGAGTGGGCCAGAAAGTGCCTTCTTTTACGCGATTGCTGTAGTAGTAATACTGTGTTTAGTATTTAGCTTAGTTGAGTCAAAACTTATTTTACCGGCGCATATTGCCCACACGCACTTTTCACCTATTAAAAAAGGTGGCTGGCGCGATAGGTTTAATATGCGCTTTTTTGGTTTTGTAAATGGCCCTTATAAGCGTTTTATATCCCGCTGTGTAGACTGGCGCTGGACGGTATTGTTTGGCTTTATTGCTATGTTTTTTATAAGCATTGCGCTTATCACATCAAATAAAGTACGTACTGTACCTACGCCAAAAGTGCCACATGATTTTCCGCAAATTCATATAGAAATGAACGACAATGTGTCTGACTTACAAACTATTGCAGCTATTCGTGAAGTAGAAGCCATGGTGTTGCGAGTTGATGAAGAAACAGAGCGTGAATTTGGCCAAAAAATAATTCGTGATGTACTGGTATTTAATCAAGGCAGAACCGAGTCTCAGTTACTTGCGCCGTTAGTTGATGAAGAATTACGCCCTTATAACGCGTTTGAACTTTCGCGCCGCTGGCGAGAAGCCATGCCTACCATTGCAGGCATTAAGTCACTCACTATTGAAGATGATGTTGGCGGTGGTGGCGGCACTGGCGAAGGCGAATTTGGTTATTTACTATTTGGCTCTGATATAGATACGCTTAATGCCGCAGGCCGTCGTTTTATTCAGCTACTGCAGCAACAAAAAGGCTTGTTTGATATAAGCTCGACCATTGACCCTGCTAGCAAAGAAGTGCAAATGAGCTTAAAACCTGTCGCTTACGATTTAGGGCTCGACCTTGCTAATATTGCAAACCAGGTAGGCGCCAGTTTTTATGGTGGCGAAGCGCAGCGTGTAATACGTAACGGCGAAGAAGTAAGAGTAATGGTACGTTACCCTAAACTGACTCGCGAAGCGTTTTCATCGCTAAAACACACAGTAGTTACAACACCGCAAGGGCGTGAAGTACTTTTAGGTGATGTAGTTGAGCTAACCGAAACGCCAGGGATTAGCTATATTCGCCGTGAGGGCGGTTATCGTACAGTGTATGTGTACGGCAGTATTGATGAAGAAGTTATAGAGCCAGGCGAAGTGGTTTCACAAGTAAAAGAAAACTTATTGCCACAGCTTAAAGAGGAATACCCAAGCGTTAAATCAGAGTTAGGTGGTGCAATAGAAGAGCAACAAGCGCAAGCTAATGAGCAGTTTCTGTTTTTTGTAGGCGGCATGATTTTAGTTTATATATTACTTGCCGTACCACTTAAAAGTTACGCCCAGCCGCTTATTGTTATGTCGGTTATTCCGTTTAGTTTAACGGGGGCTATTTGGGGTCACTTTTGGTTTGATTTAGACATTAGCTTAATGTCGGGCTTTGGTTTAATCGCCGCGGCCGGCGTAGTAATAAACGACTCGTTGGTAATGACCGACTACGTAAACCAAGTACGCCGAGAGGGTGTAAGCGTTAAAAACGCGGTAATAGAAGCCGGTTGCGCACGCTTTAGGGCAATATTACTCACCTCAATTACCACCTTCGCAGGTGTGTTGCCCATAATGTTTGAAACCAGCTTACAAGCTAAGTTTGTAATCCCTATGGCTGTAGCGCTTGGCTTTGCTGTGATGTTCGCAACACTTATTACGCTTATATTGGTGCCATGTTTATACATAATTTTAGGCGATATTGGTAACGTGTTTAAAATGGTTTTTCGAAAAGTTTTTAGACGAAAAGCGCCTATAAATCAAACATCTTAAACCACTTAAAGCCAACTCTAGCGAGTTGGCTTTTTAATTATTAAGGATTGCATAAAAATCTCGGTTACATTCTTTTGTTTGAATAAACCATGCGCCCGTTTTATAATCATTTTTCTGTTGGCAAATTAGTCGAAAGGCTAAGACGCAAAGTTTCCGGTCTAAGGTTTAAACTATGATAGCGGGGCTGCTGGGTGATTATTGTACGGTATCGCTTGCTCTCAGTGTCGTTTTTGTGTATCCATATGAAATGGATAAAATTTTGTGACTCTTAAGGTGTTACTGTGTTTATGCATACGTCGTTGGCCTGTGGAAAATGGTCAACTATAGGTTGTTTAAATCATCATACCCAATTATTCATTGGAGATGTGATTAGTGTAACCTTTTCAGACATGCAAGGAGAGCTCGTTGATTTATCGTTTGAATATAAAATTACCTCTTTGGAACAAGGTGAGCCTCATGCTTGGCCACGGTTAGTTGCTGAATATATAAACGTGCATGTCCCTTTAGTAAGTGCAGGCAGAATGACCAAGCAAGGTTTGGTTGTAGCTTATCGAAATAACGAAATATTTGCCCTAGAAAGTAGCGGTATTAATAAAGCACAGGTTGAGTTTCATTGTGTAGCAAAGTGTGACAACTTAATACAATACAACGACCAAGAATATGATTACGTATACCCTCAGTGTAGCGAAAAATACAATGCGGGCACTAAGGTACTACAACTTAAAACAGGTTACATATACCAGTGTAAGGCATGGCCATTTAGCCAGTTTTGCAGAACCAATAATGATAAAGACCCAAGCTTTGAACCTGGTGTGGGAAAAAGCTGGGCGATGGCGTGGACTAAGGTCTCTTAGCGCTTTTAAAATAAAAACCAACTTCCCATGGGTGTAATGACAAGAATAAAATTGCAGTAATTTTAAAATTTGGACTTATACCTCAAGCCCACTCACTATGAGTGGGCTTTTTTATTTTTATGATAAACTGCCCGCATTGTTATTTTTTATACGGTTTTGTTGTGTCATTAAGTGAATTTTCTTCTCAATCATTAGCTCGTTTTCCTGTTGCTAAAAAGCAGCCCCATCAATTAACTATGCACAATAAAACGCGCACCGATAACTACTACTGGATGCGTGATGATGAGCGCGAAAACGAAGAAATACTCGCCCATTTAGCAGCCGAAAATGCATATTGCGATGAGCAACTAGCCGCGATAAAACCGCTACAAAACAGTATTTTTGAAGAACTAAAAGGGCGCATCGTAAAAGATGACAACACGGTACCGGTAAAAGATGGTCAGTACTGGTACCACTCAGAGGTTCGGGGCGATGATGAGTATTCACGCCATTACAGAAGCACGAGCATTAATACTGATAACAAGCAGTTACTACTTGATGTAAATGTTTTAGCCCAAAACCATGAATTTTATGAACTAGGTGAAGTAGCGCTAAGCCCATGCGAGCAATTAATGGCCTACAGTGAAGATACCGAAGGGCGTAGAATTTACAGCGTACATTTTAAAAATTTGCAAACCGGTGAAATGCTCAGCGATGTTTTAGAAAATACCGAAGGGCAAATTGTTTGGGCTAACGACAATAAAACCGTATTTTACGTTAAAAAAGACTTACAAACGCTACTGGGTTTTCAGGTGTTTAGGCACGAGTTAGGCACAGCGCAAAGCCAAGATGTCATGGTGTACGAAGAGCACGATAAAAGCTTTTTTATGGGCTTGGGTAAAAGCCGCGATGAGAGCTTAATTATTATTGATTTAGCCACCACCGAAACAAATGATACGTGGGTGCTTGATGCCAATAACCCGCAAGGAGAGTTTTACCCCTTGCTGCCGCGTGAGGAAGGTCATGAGTTTGATATTGATAAACATGGCGATACTTTTTACATAGTAACCAACTGGCAGGCTAAAAATTTCAGACTGATGACGGCAACAAGCGAAACAATCGCAGATAAAACGCAGTGGCAAGAGCACACCGCGCACCGTGAGCATGTGTTGCTTGAAGGCGTAGAAATATTTGATGACTTTTTAGTATTAACTGAGCGCGAACAAGGCCAAGCTCGCTTTGTTGTGATTAATAAAGCCCAAGCACGCATGGCGCTTGAATTTAGTGACCCGTGCTACTATGCCGCTGTAGCGATGAATCCCGAGCCCCAGGCGCGCTCGGTCCGTATTTATTATTCAAGTCTCACCACGCCAGGAACGTTGTACAATGTTGATTTAGCCTCGGGTGAAAAAACATTACTTAAACAGCAGCAAGTACTGGGTGGGTTTAATAGTGCACTTTATGCCTCTGAGCGCTTACTTGTGACAGCACGCGATGGCGTGCAAGTACCTGTTTCTTTAGTTTATAGAAAAGACACCTTTACCAAAGATGGCACTAACCCGCTGTTTCAATACGGCTATGGCGCATATGGTTACACGATAGATCCGAGCTTCTCGAGTACTTCATTGAGTTTGCTAGACCGCGGCTTTGTGTATGCTATTGCACATGTTAGAGGCTCCGAAATGCTAGGACGCCACTGGTACGAGCAAGGTAAAAAAGAGCATAAACAAAATAGTTATAACGACTTTATTGATATTACAAAGGCTCTTGTTGAGCAAGGCTACGGTGATAAAAACAAAGTGTTTGCCTCTGGCGGCAGCGCAGGAGGCTTATTGATGGGGGCTGTTTTAAACCAAGCGCCAGCGCTTTATTTAGGTGTAGGGTGCCATGTGCCATTTTTAGATGTGTTAACCACCATGTTGGATGAAAGTATTCCACTTACCACTAATGAGTATGATGAATGGGGCAACCCAAACGATGAACATTTTTATGATGTTATAGCTAAGTACTCACCGTACGATAATATCAGCGCCAAAGACTACCCGCATATTATAGTGACCACAGGCCTGCACGACTCTCAAGTGCAATAT
Source organism: Pseudoalteromonas sp. P1-13-1a (assembly GCF_001401875.1). Taxonomy (NCBI): domain Bacteria; kingdom Pseudomonadati; phylum Pseudomonadota; class Gammaproteobacteria; order Alteromonadales; family Pseudoalteromonadaceae; genus Pseudoalteromonas; species Pseudoalteromonas sp. P1-13-1a. The sequence continues at coordinate 48,277 of NZ_LKDV01000016.1, forward strand.
TGGGAGCCTATGAAATGGGTGGCGAAAATGCGAGAGCTAAAAACGGATAATAACATATTGGTTTTTAAAACGGATATGGATGCCGGCCATGGCGGCGCATCAGGCCGCTTTAAAAGTTTAGAGGAAAAAGCGCTCGAAATGGCCTTTTTTATTGCACTAATAAATTAGCTGCAAAATACGCAAAATGTATTAAGCTTTAATGAAGCACTGATAAATATAAGGTTATTTATGTTTGGAGCACACGGAGAGTTTCAGATTTGCTCTCAGCCACCCACTATGTATTTAAAGCTCTTTGGTAGTTTTAATAACGAAGGAATTAATTTACTAACCAATGGTGTGGTTAACGAATTAAGTATGCACCCTAAAGGCGCAGTCAAGTTTGTTGTAGTTAACTTAGAAGAGTTTGAGTTAATAACGGTAGATAGTATGGACTCGCTAGAGACGTACTTTGCCAGCGTTAAAGAGCGTGGCTACGAACGCGTAGATTACTTGTATGCAAACATTATCGCTAAAAACATGTTTGAAAAAGTCTGGAACAGCAGTGATGTAGAGGTAAATTTTTATAAAGACTCAGAAAATTACCTACAACAACACCCAGACGATGAATACATAAAAAACTATTGGTAAAAAGCCATTATAAGCCCTATGCAACAGGGCTTATAATGCTCTCTAAGCAGTTTTTGTATCTTCTTGATAAATTTAATGAGATGTTGTTTTTAAGCTTAACTTTATAGTCGCCGCTATCTGTTGGCATAAGCTCCTTAATGGCATGTTTTCTAACAAGCGTGGAGCGGTGAATGCGTATAAAACCTTCAGGCTCTAGCTGTTGTTCAATGTTTTTCATTGTTTCACGATGTAAAACAGGGGCGCTGCTGCCATTAAAGTGTAGCTCTACATAATTACCCGCGCCGTTTATCCATACAATATCGTTAATATCTATTAAACGTACTTTTCCTACATCTTTAACAACAATATGTGCAGCAATAGGTTGCTCGTTTTCATGTGCTGTTTTTAACAGGCGCTCTGCTTGTGTAGCTAATGGACATAAATGAATAAGCTTCTCGAAACACTTTTCAAGCCTAGAGGTGGTTACATCGGTCGTTAAAAAATCGACTGCGCCGACTTCAAACGCAAAATTAGCAAACTCAGCCGACCTAGCAATTATGACCACTTTCATTGTTTTAGTCAGTTCAGTTAGGTGCACTATCTGAGTGGGATCATTTAAATTAGATAATTCGTAAAAAAGTACATTAAAACGAGTGGTATCTATTTGATCTAAACGCTGCTCGGGCAGTTGCGTTTGTGAGTCAAAATGGCGATGAGCTTGTACTTGTTGAGCTAAGAATGTTGCAAGTTTGCTCGTGTTAACTCTAATTAGTGCATGAAAGTAAGTAATCATAGAAAATTCCATCTCTAAAGTGTGTAGTTATAAAGACCGTGTATTTAATAAAAAATGTTAAAAAAAATTCAATCTAACCTATAACAATCTGGGATAAATGCCTTCATCCCATAAATCCTGCTGCTTATACCAAACTAAACGCCAGTTAAATAATGCACATAGTGTCTTAAAATTATTCCACTTAATGTTTAATTGTTTGTAACTAGCTAGTTACAAAAATAACAATTCAGGGACATTATAGTATGAAAAAAATAAATAACTCAGGTTGTCGTACATTTAAACGATCTTCTTTGTCTTTAGCGCTTAGTGCGACAGTGCTAGCTGGCTTCTCTTTTCAAGGTGTAGCTGCAGAAGAAGACGAACTTGAAAAAATAGAACGCGTGCAAGTAACGGGTTCTCGTATTCGTTCAGCAGAGGCAATGTCATCAGCACCTATACAGGTGGTAAGTGGCGAGGCAATTGATGCATCAGGTTCTCTAAATATTCAAAACCTATTGCTAGAAAACCCGGCATTTGGCTCTCCGGCTATTAGCCGTACTAACTCTAACTTTTCAACGGCAAGCGCGGGTGTAGCTACTGTTGATTTGCGTAACTTAGGTTCAAATCGTACTTTAGTACTTGTTAATGGTCGCCGTTACGTATCGGGTGTGCCAGGTAGCTCGGCAGTTGATTTAAATACTATACCTAGCCAATTTATTGAGCGTGTGGAAATTATGACTGGTGGTGCCTCATCAGTATATGGCTCTGATGCGGTTGCGGGTGTAGTTAACTTTGTACTCAAAGATGATTTTGAAGGCGTAGAGTTTGAAGGCCAGTACGGCGAATCAAGCGAGGGCGATGATGAATCGCGCCAGTTTTCTTTTACCTCGGGTTTAACTACGGGTGATGGCAAAGGTCAAGCCATGTTCCACTTAGGCTACTCAGACCAAGGCGCTGTGTTTTCACGTGACCGTGAGCGCTCTGCAGTAGACCAGTTTTCAGGTATTTATTTTGAAGACGATCCGGCGGCAAATCCAGGTTCTATTTTTGAAGCTGTAAATCCGTTTTTCTCATCATTTCCTCCGCAAGGGCGTTTTGATGCAGGCGATACACGCTTTACTTATGACCCAAACAACAACTTACAAGACTCGTTTAGCACCAATGGCGGTGACGGTATAGATGCTAACGGCTTTAACCGAAGTGGTGTACGTACTATCGCTATACCTACAGAGCGCTACCTGTTCGCCTCAAATGGTAGTTATGAGCTTACTGATAAACACAGTTTCTTTTTTGAAGGGACGTACGCTTCTAGTACCACTATTTCAGAATTAGAGCCTTTCCCGTTCGCCTCAGATGACATTTATGCTAATGGTCGTGTGCCTATTGAATTTGATGTAAATGGTGAAATGCTCAGAAACGCTTTTGTACCAGATGATATCTACAATGCAGCAACAGACACTGATGGTGATGGTGCGCGTGATATCTTCTTTGCAAAACGCTTAAGTGATGTAGGTAATCGTGGTGCTCGTGCAGAGCGTGATACATTCCGCTTAGCGGTGGGCTTTCAGGGTGAAATTAACGACAGCTGGTTTTACGATACCTATTATGTGTACGGTAAAACGAAAGAGTCGCAAGTCTCTGGTGGCTTAGTAAATGTACAAAGCTTTCGTCAAGGTTTAGAGGCCGTCATTGATAGCCAAGACTTAGATGGTGACGGCATTACCGACGAAGCGATTTGTATTGATGCAACAGCGCGTGGCTTTAATTGTGCGCCAGTGAACATTTACGGATTTAATTCACTATCGCAAGGTGCAATTGATTTTGTAAGTGCACCAAGCACGCTTTCTACATCGGTAGAACAAGAAATTATTGGCGGTAACGTTTCAGGTGATTTATTTGAGCTGCCTGCAGGTATGGTAGGTATAGCAGCTGGTTTTGAGTACCGCGAAGAGTTTTCTCGTAGTGAATTTGATGCTCTACAGCAGGCAGGCTTAAATGCCGGTAATGCAATCCCTGCAACCGAAGGCTCTTTTGATGTAACTGAATACTATGTTGAGGCGAATATCCCAGTGTTGGATGCCGTAACAATGAACGCAGCAGTGCGTTTATCTGACTACTCAACAGTGGGTAATACAGAAAGCTGGAACGTAGGTGTTGATTGGGAAGTGATGGATAGCTTACGCCTTCGTGCTACCCGCGCCCGCTCTACACGTGCGCCTAATATTGATGAGTTATTTTCACCGCCTTCGCAAACCTTCCCAAGTGGTTTAAATGATCCATGTATAGGTGTTACAAACAGCGGCGGTGGCGCTGTTGGTGATGCATGTCGTGCCGATGTGGGTGTTGCAAATAATATTGCATCAAACGGGGAGTTTACCCTTAATCAATCTGATTTACAGGGCATTAGTGGTTTTAACCGTGGTAACCCAGACTTAAAAGAAGAGGTTGGTGACTCAGTGACTGTAGGTGTGGTATTTACTCCAGAGGAGCTAATTTCAGGCCTTGACGTTACCCTAGATTATTTTGACATAGAAATCACGGATGCGATTGTATCTACACCACGTCAGTTTATTTTAGACCAGTGTTACGGTGGTGGCGATGATAGTTTCTGTAGCTTTATAACTCGTCGAAGCGGTCCATCAGGTAATAACAGTGCAGGCTCGCTTGAGTTTATCGATAGCGGTGTATCAAATAGTGGTGGTTTAGGTACAGAGGGTGTGGATTTAACACTTACTTACTCTGCCGATATTGGCCCAGGCGCATTTAGAACTCGCCTTGCATACACTTACTTGATTGATGGTTACACCATTCCGTTACCTGGTGCAGATAAAGATGAATTTGCTGGTGAAATTGGCGCATCTGAACACAAAGCTAACTGGAACTTAGGCTATAAGCTTGATGACTTTGACTTTAACTGGAGCATGACTTACATAGGGGCTGCTGACTTTGATGATCAATTCTTAAGTGGCTTTGGTATTCCTGCTGGTGGTGTGGGTATTGGCTCAGTAACCTACCACGATGTACAAGCAAGCTACCATATAAGTGACGCGGTAGAGCTATACGCCGGTGCTAACAACTTATTTGATAAAGAGCCTCCGCGTATACTGTCAGGTGTAAGTGGCTCAAGCACAGGTACTGAAACCGACGCAGGTACATATGACCCAATCGGACAAACCTTCTACATTGGTTTTAGAAGTAAATTTTAACCTTTAATACTGTTAACAAAAGCCTCAGCCATTGCTGGGGCTTTTTTATGCAAGTGCGATAAGGGTGGGCTGGATTACTTTAAAATGGTTTACGTACCGCTTAAACCAAAAACAACGCCACTGGTAACAGTGGCGTTGTTTAGTCAGTAGGGGGCGCTACTATAGTATCCGAATCGCAAAGAAATTTACGATTCTCCCTATTTGTAGCCCTCGCCTTTTGAGGGCTTTTTTTTGGCCTAGTCTAAGTACGCTTTTAACATCCATACTAGCTTTTCTTGCTCTGAAATATAATCACCCATTAATGACGCTGTACCTTCATCATCTGCATCACCTGCTTGAGTAAGTACTTCACGTTGCATTTTAATTAGTGTGCTGTAACCAGCTAATAGGTTTTCTACGGCTGCGGTACCATCGCTAATGTTTTTAGCTTCTTTAATTTCACTGACTTCTAAGTAATCAGAAAACGCATGTAATGGTGCGCCGTCTAACGTTAAAATACGTTCAGCAATTTCATCTACTTTTTCAAGCAGAAGGTTGTAAATCTCTTCAAATTTAATATGTAATTCAAAAAAGTTACGGCCTTTAATATTCCAATGAAAACCGCGCGCATTCATGTATTGAATTTGGTAGCTGCTCAATAATGTATTGAGTGACTTAACAATGTCTTCGCTTTTTGCGCTGTTTAAACCAATTGCATTTACCTGTGACATACCTTGCTCCTTGATGAACCGTTTATTTATGAACTGATGATCATTATTGCTTAGTGCTGTTAATTAGTAAAATCGTTTAAACCACTCGGTGTAATAGGTCTTAACTATTAGTAACGTAAAGCACAACAAATGACGCATACAATATAGATGGGACGAATTTATTAAAATTCTACCCCTTAACAATAAAATAAAGACAAAACATGGATAAATTATGATCTAAAACAAGTTTTCTACAAGGTTGAATATTGGCTATTTGATGTATTGATCTAAATCAGTAAATGCCTGTGGCTGTAGCGCATAATTCTCTCGAGCTATATAAATATTTTAAATTTATTGGAGAGCAATTATGGATGCAAAAACAGTAAAACAAAATAAAGCAGAATTAATAGTGGTAGGTATAGCCGTTATAGCCTTTGTGTTAGGGCTGGTGGCGCACTTGGCTGGCGCAAGCTTTGCCAATGCTGACACGTTTGGTTACATTGCCGCGCCAATGCCACTTATTTTAGGGGTAATATTTTTAATCAGTTATAAAATAGCAGAGGCGGGAGAAGGCTAGGCTGCTTCGTTAAGACACTTAATAATGTATTCAAGCACTTGGCGAGAGTAAATCATACTGGTGTGGCTTAAATGAAACACTTTATGCTCAGCCATGCCTTTAAGCTTGGTTTCATCAAGTAGTACAGTGCCGTCTGATTGGCTGCCTTTTACAATTAACGGCATTAAGCCAATGGGCAAATCGCCAGCAATACTGTAAAGCTTGGCCTTAAACGGCCAATTACCATTTTTGGTGAGTAAAAATTCAACGCTGTTTTTTAAAAAGGTTTCAAACCCTTTTTGCTTCATTTTTTTCGCTATGTGGCTGCCTTGGTGAGGCGTGCCGAGTGTAATTACTTTAGTGACGCACTGGCTCGCTTGCGAGCCTGCCTCTAAGTAAGCGCGCGCAATTAAACCGCCCATAGAGTGGCATACCAATGCAGAAGGCTCATCACCAATAAACTCATCAATTTGTTTAAATATGGTGCTTAAATTAGGGTCGAGCGTATTGTAAGTGAGATTAAGTACTTTAACGCCAGACTGTTCAAGACGAGAGCACAGCGGGCGCATAACAAAGCCCGACATATAAAGGCCGTGTAATACAATAACGTGGTTTATTTTCATACGCCCTTACCTACAATTTACATTAACTGTTGTGGTTTTATTTCAATATTAGCCGTATTAGAGCTGACCCACACATCACCATCTTGAACGGTAATGGTAAGTTTTATATTGCGGTCTGCTAAATCTGCAAGTGCCTGAGTAGCGGCGTAATCAAGGCTAAAAATACTTAAGTTTTTAAAATCGTACAACTTAGGTTGATGTTTTTGCCACCAAATAGCTTGGTTGTTTTCGCCATAGGTATAAAGCACTACTTTTTTAGCTTTATTACAGGCTTTTTTAAGGCGCTTTTCATCTGGCAAACCCAGCTCAATCCACAGCTCTATTTCCTCACTGTAGTTTACATGCCAAAGCTCAGGTTCATCGTCGGCACTTAAGCCTTTGGTAAATTCTAAGCCATCACAACTGTTTAGCGCATAGGCTAATAAGCGAATCATCAAGCGTTGTTCGGTTTCAGAGGGATGCTGTGCCAACGTTAAATTAAAGTCTTGGTACACGTGGCGGTCCATATCGCTTAACGATAATTGCGCTTTAATAATGGTAGATTTAAGAGCCATAATATCTAATCTAAAAAAATTTGCGCCAGTATAGCGCAATTAAATGAATTGCCAGTTAAAATAGCGTCAAATTATATGTTAGGAGTTAAAAATGGCTATCCAGTGGTTCCCTGGGCACATGAATAAAGCCCGTAATGAGATTAAAGAAATAATGCCGCAAATGGATGTGATCATTGAAGTGCTTGATGCACGCATTCCTTACAGTAGTGAAAACCCGATGGTAGCCACGCTTCGTGAAGGCAAGCCGGTCATCAAAATTTTAAATAAGGCTGATTTAGCCGACCCTAAAATGACCCAAGCGTGGAAAGACTATTTTGAGCAAGAAAGTGGCGTAAAAGCCATTGCGTTTGGTCATGATAAAGCCGCTGAGGTACACCGCATTAATGAGCTGTGTAAAAAATTGGTGCCACACAAAGTAGGGGCTGATAAGCAAATTAAAGCCATGATCATGGGTATTCCAAATGTGGGTAAATCGACATTAATTAATGTACTAGCCGGTCGTATAGTGGCAAAAACAGGGAATGAACCTGCGGTTACCAAGGCGCAGCAGCGCATTAAGCTTGAAGACGGCATTATGCTTTACGATACGCCAGGCATGCTTTGGCCAAAAGTAGAAAACGAGAACTCGGGTTATCGCTTAGGCGCTACCGGTGCGATACGTGATACCGCGCTTGAATACGAAGATGTGGCAAGCTATACGGCAGAATATTTATTGAAAGCCTATCCTGAACTTTTAAAAGCACGTTATAAAATAGATGAACTGCCAGAAAGTGATTGGGAATTTGTTGAAATGGCGGGCAAAAAACGTGGCTGCATTCGTGGTGGTAATCAAATAGATACTTATAAAATGTCTGAAATACTCATAAACGAACTTCGTGATGGCATTATTGGCCGCATTACCATGGAAACCCCAGCCATGCGTGAAGAAGAAGAAATAATGGTCGCCGGTTTACGCGCCGCGGCAGAAGCTAAAAAATCCGCTAAAGAAGAAGAGAAAAAACAGCGCCGTGCACGTGCACGTAAAAACCGCCGTTAATGGATTAATTTATGTGAGCATGTTGTTCACTAAATTACAGACATAAAAAAAGCCCGTAAGGGCTTTTTTAGTTTCATATCTACCGTCACCGATATGAGCAATGTAGCAAGTAAAATAGTAGGGCGGTTACTCATCATCAACATCAAGGGGCGTTGCGGTTCATAACAAGTAACCATAGCTGTTTACGTGCGCCACACGTTGTTTCAGGGTCGAGAAACAAATTAGTTCATTCCGTCACAAGTGGGTATGCATTCCCGCCTTGTTGATATTGATTATCAGTTAGATCTAATAAACTGTCAACACCCAAATGCAAATAATTCTTATTTTATTTAGTTTGTTTTTTATTCATCTTTTATGGCGATTACTTGTGTTGGTTTTTAGTCATTCAAGAGTTTGATATATAATTTGGAAGCATCGAATATAGGCAAGCCGACTCGAGTTGATTTATAAAAAAGTATTTTCTGCTTAATAAAAGGCAATTAAATAGCTATAAAGAGGCGAAATATTTATGGTTTTAAGAGATTTTAATCAAAATAAACGCGCTAGCGGGAGATTAATACGGCGTCAGTATTATGCACTACGAAGGTGGTTACAAAATAATTAAATAACTAAGTGCACTTCAGTTTACCAGAATAAAATTCCACATTATTAATGGGTTACATAATAATCAGTGCTATTTAACCAGTGCTGAATGTAAATCTAAAAAAATTTTATTGAATTGATTGCATTTTAATCGACTTGTATGGTGATGTTCGCTTTAAGTAATGCTATACTCCCGCCGAATAATTTATCGACTTTATTAAGAGTAAAATAATGGCAGATTTATCGAAGTACAGAAACATTGGTATTTTCGCGCACGTTGATGCGGGTAAAACTACCACCACTGAGCGTATCCTAAAGCTTACGGGTAAAATTCATAAGACTGGTGAGGTACACGACGGTGAGTCAACAACTGACTTCATGGAGCAAGAAGCTGAGCGTGGTATTACTATCCAGTCAGCAGCTGTTACGTGTGAGTGGAAAGATCACCGTTTTAACGTTATCGATACTCCAGGACACGTTGACTTCACAGTTGAAGTTTACCGTTCATTAAAAGTTCTAGACGGTGGTATTGGTGTATTCTGTGGTTCTGGTGGTGTTGAGCCGCAATCAGAGACTAACTGGCGTTATGCGAATGAGTCAGAAGTTGCGCGTGTAATTTTTGTAAACAAATTAGACCGTATGGGTGCAGACTTCTACCGCGTTGTAGGCCAAGTAGAAAAAGTACTTGGTGCGAACCCACTAGTGATGACTCTACCAATTGGTATTGAAGATCAGTTTACAGGTGTTGTAGACGTACTAGAGAAGAAAGCGTACGTTTGGGATGACACTGGTCTTCCTGAAAACTACGAAATCCAAGATGTTCCTGCTGACATGGTAGACAAAGTTGAAGAATACCATGAGATGCTGGTTGAGTCTGCGGTAGAGCAAGACGAAGATCTAATGATGGCTTACATGGATGGTGAAGAGCCGTCTCTAGAAGACATCAAACGTTGTATCCGTAAAGGTACACGTGACCTTGCATTCTTCCCAACTTACTGTGGTTCTGCATTCAAAAACAAAGGTATGCAGTTAATTCTAGATGCTGTAGTTGATTACCTACCTTCACCAACTGAAGTAGACCCTCAACCTCTTACAGATAAAGAAACTGGTGAGCCAACAGGTGAAGTAGCAACTGTTTCTGCTGATGAGCCACTTAAAGCGTTAGCATTCAAAATCATGGATGACCGTTTTGGTGCACTTACTTTCATTCGAATCTACTCAGGTCGCATGAAGAAAGGTGATACGGTTCTTAACTCAGCAACAGGTAAAACTGAGCGTATCGGCCGTATGGTTGAGATGCAAGCTGATGAGCGTAATGAGCTTACAGAAGCGCAAGCGGGTGACATCATTGCTGTAGTTGGTATGAAAAACGTACAAACAGGTCACACACTATGTGATCCTAAGCACGAATGTACACTTGAAGCGATGATTTTCCCTGATCCAGTAATCTCAATTGCTGTTGCTCCTAAAGATAAAGGTGGTAACGAGAAGATGGGTATTGCGATCGGTAAAATGGTTGCAGAAGATCCGTCTTTCCAAGTTGAGACTGATGAAGATTCAGGCGAAACTATCCTTAAAGGTATGGGTGAGCTTCACTTAGATATCAAAGTAGATATCCTTAAGCGTACTTACGGCGTAGACCTTATTGTTGGTCAACCACAGGTTGCTTACCGTGAAACTATCACTCGTGAAATCGAAGATAGCTACACGCATAAGAAACAATCTGGTGGTTCTGGTCAGTTCGGTAAAATTGATTACCGTATTAAGCCAGGCGAGCAAAATTCAGGCTTTACATTCACCTCTTCAGTTGTTGGTGGTAACGTACCTAAAGAATTCTGGCCTGCAGTTGAGAAAGGCTTTAAGTCAATGATGGACGAAGGTGTTCTTGCTGGCTTCCCTGTGCTTGACGTTGAAGTAGAGCTTTTTGATGGTGCTTTCCACGCCGTGGATTCATCTGCTATCGCATTTGAAATCGCTGCTAAAGGTGCTTTCCGTCAATCTATCCCTAAAGCAGGTGCACAACTTCTTGAGCCAATCATGAAAGTTGACGTGTTCACGCCAGAAGACAATGTAGGTGACGTAATCGGTGACCTTAACCGTCGTCGTGGTATGATCAAAGACCAAGAAGCTGGCGCAATGGGCGTTCGCATCAAAGGTGAAGTACCTCTTTCTGAAATGTTTGGTTACATTGGTCACCTACGTACAATTACATCGGGCCGTGGTCAGTTCTCTATGGAGTTCGCACACTACTCTCCATGTCCACAAAACGTAGCTGAGACAGTAATCGCAGCAGAAAAAGAGAAAAAAGCAGCTAAGTAATTAGCTCTTTTACTCTAAAAAAACCCGTACATGTTGCGGGTTTTTTATTGCCTATGATTTAATTACTTACAGAGCTAGCGACTCTCTAACACTGTAATATCAGCAATGATAGCCTAAGTAAAAGCGCTAAAGTACGTGATGTAATTAAAGCCAAAGTGACCGTGGGAGCAATGACTGTTTAGTTTCGCAAAGAGTGCGCAAGAGCGGTTATTTGATTCAGTCAGTTTTAGGTGTTAATTATAAAAGGGAAATTATATAGCAGCTTGTTTAAGGTATAAAAAAAGGAGCAATCATGCTCCTTTTATATTTAGTGCGAGACTATTGCGCTAATTAAACTTCTTAATCGCTTTAGCTCTTAGCGCTTTCATCTTTGGCTGGCGAGGCTTATTAAAGCTTTGTATTGGCATAACCACTAAATGCTCTTTTGGCAGGGCTGGCACCGTTTTAGGGTATTTCCCAGGCTCTGGTACCGAAATTTCTTTTAAATGCACTTTAAGGTTGTTTAGCATAGGGTCGTTATCAACTTCGCTAGGGCAAATAAATATACCCATTTTACGCAGCTGTACCCCTAACTTAATGCTACTGGTGTAGCGTATTATTGGTGCCCCAAGTAATAGGCCCAGTAATATCGGTGATAGCCACCAAAAGAATACTGGCGTAAAGTAATAGGCTGTAGCGCCCCATACTATAGCAACTAAAGTAGAGAAGAGTGTGTAATTAAACGCTTCTTTCCACGGTACCATGCGGCCTTCGCGTGGCTGTGCATCCCACTTAACTTTTTTACCTAAAAATACACATACTACAAAGTAAGCATGGAACACCATCATAAGTGGTGCCACTATAATGGCAAACACAGTCTCTATTATTGAGCCTAGTATTAATTTAAATGAGCCACCGAAACGCTTATTTCTGTGTATGAGCGTAACTATTACACCCATTAATTTAGGCACCAGTAATATAATAATGGTTAAGTAAAGCAATGAATCTATTAGATCTGTTTTAGCTATTTGCCACGTAGGGAACAACTGATAGACCCGGTTAAAGTAGACATCGCTATTTAAAGCACGGGTTACTGCATCTATGGTGCTTAAGGCCAGCATTGATAGCCAAATAAGCGATGAAATATAAGCGGTTGCACCCAATAAAAAGTGAAACTTACTCATTAGCTTTAATTTAGACGAACCTAGTAAACCAAGGTGCTGAATATTACCTTGAACCCAACGTCTGTCGCGTATGGCGTAGTCTAAAATGTTACTTGGCACTTCTTCGTAGCTGCCTTCAATATCGCTAAGTAAAAGTACATCCCAGCCTGCACTGTGTAGGAGTGATGCTTCTACAAAGTCATGGCTTAAAATTTCGCCACCAAACGGTGCATTGCCTTCAAGCGTAGGTAAACCACAATAGTTAATAAATGCTTCAACGCGAATAATGGCATTATGGCCCCAATAGTTAGCTTTGTCGGTTTGCCAAAAAGCAGACCCCGTTGCCAGCATTGGGCTATAAAGCACAGAGGCAAATTGTAAAAAACGACCAAAGTAGGTGTCCTGGCGAACCGGAATAGGGATAGTTTGAATTAAACCCGCTTGCGGGTTATTGATCATGCTAGTGGTTAGTTCTAGCATACATTTACCCGTCATTACGCTGTCGGCATCAAGTACGATCATGTGATCGTATTGGCTGCCCCAGCGCTCGCAAAAGTCGGTTAAGTTACCTACTTTACGGTGCTTATTATCTTCGCGACGACGATAGAAAACCTGTTTTGCAGTATCACCTAAACGCTCACATAGAGCATGCCAAGCGCTTAGCTCGTTTTGTGCTATTTCAGGGTCTTGCGTGTCACTCAATAAGTAAAAGTCAAAATTGGCAAGTTGCCCTGTCTCTTTTAGTGATTGTAAGCTCACTTCAAAGCCGGCGATAACACGGTGCGTGTCTTCGTTATAAATAGGCATAACTACCGCGGTTTTTTGCTGGGCAAGCGCGGCATTGTCCAGCTCAATAGGCTTAATGCGTCTTAAGGTGAGCGGGTCAATACGAAATAATTGCAGTACAAACCCTATTGTGCCGCTACAAAATGCTGTAACAATCCATGCAAAAGTGATTGAAAATAAAACCAATAGCGCGTATTCAAGCAAGGTCATTCCGTTTGAGCTTAAAATCTCAAACATAATGGAGATGCCGTACCCTGAAACAGTGAGTGCTGCAATGGCAAATAACCATACGCGCAGTGTTTTGAATGGCATTGGTGTGCCTTTTCCTTTATTACTTGATGTCATTTGGGTACCAAACATAGCTCCATACCTCACTAATTTCTTTGTCACGAAGTTTTAACGATAAACGCATATCTACCGGTTGATCGTCCTGAGGTGCAATTTTAAACGCTACTCGCCAACCAAGAGATTTAGGAAGTTTTTGCACTGTTACATCCCTTACTTCACCTGTTGTTAGCTGAATGTCGGCGTCAAGTGTTAGCTTTTCAGACAGGTTGTTTAAATCGGGACCAGCAAAGTCAACGGTAAATTGGCGATGGCTTTGCGGTGGTGGATTATCTTCACCTGGCAGCGCTGCGCTACCAATACGTGTGCGTGTTACACGTGCTTTTTGATGCTGAGTTAAATGGGCGTTAAAAGTGCTCATTTTGTAGCTTAACTTTAATGAATCGCCCGCTTTCATTGGCTTTTCTGGCACCCAGTAACTTACTATATTGTCGTTTGTTTCAGTGTCTGTTGGTATTTCTACTAGCTCAACTCGGCCATTCCCCCACTCACCTTGTGGCTCTATCCATAGGCTTGGGCGGTCGTGGTAGTGTGCTTCAGTATCTAAGTAGTTATTAAAGTCACGGTCACGCTGTGCTAAACCAAACCCCTTGGGGTTGGTGTACGAAAACGAGGTGACGCTTAACTGAGATGGGTTATTAAGCGGGCGCCATACCCATTTATTATCAGCTGACTGGGTTAATAAGCCGTCTGAGTCGTGTACTTCTGGGCGGTAGTCATCAAAAAACTTAGTGCTGTTTTCACCGTGGTAAAACATACTGGTTAAAGGGGCTACGCCTAGCTTTTTAATATCTTTACGGGCAAATATTTGCATATCAACATCAACTAGCATACTGGTTGTAGGGTCAATATCAAATTTGTAAGCGCCTGAAACCGATGGGCTATCAAGCAATGCAAAAATAGTGATGTTGGTTTGCTCAGCTTGGGGTTTAACAAGCCAAAACTCTTTAAACATAGGGAATTCTTCACCCGATGTTTCGGCGGTGTCGATTGCTAAACCACGCGCAGATAAACCATATACTTGATTAGGGCCAACCACTCTAAAATAAGAGGCACCTTGAAACACCATCACCTCATCTTTGTACTCGTTTGTATTAAGTGGGTAATGTAAACGAAAGCCCGCATGGCCGAGCTGCGTGTCGGCTACGCTTTTTGCTATTTCGTCTTTTAATGGGGCAGCCGTACCATCGTATTGATAAAAATCAGTGCTAAAAGGGAGGCGGTTACGTTTTGAGTCGCCTTCTACTGTATTAATTGTGACCGGTGTTTTATATAAAAAACCAGGGTGAAAGAGTTGTAGCTCATACAGGCCTTCATCTTTCCACACGGATTTTTCCTGCTTAAAGCGAATCGAGCGGTAATCTTGGTAATTAATGTTGTTTAGCGCATCTAGCTCTATATTTTTAGGAGGTGTGTATTCTTGTTCGGCTAATTTTTTAGCGCGGGCGCTTATTACTTCAAATAGGCTTTCTTGCGGAATTGCTGCATCAACACTTGCTGCTATTGCCTGCGTGCTATAGCCCCAACCAGAAAAAATAAAAAGAAGACCCAATAATGGCGTTGCTTTTTTCTGCCAAGTAGGAGGTGTTTGGGTTAATTGTTTCATTTTCATTCCTTTATAAAAACACGACTTATTTTTACGCTTAGGGTTAGTTACTTAACTACTACACAAGGGTGACGAATTTATAGTGCAACTTTTAATCCGCAAATGAAGTGTTTATATTTTCAACAGTTAGTCATATTGAAAAGGGTTCTAACTACGGCTTATGTGTAAAAATTACTCATTTAATGTATTTGTTGCGCGGCTAAATCGTTCAATAGTTAATAAGCGGTATGGAAGATATTAAGGGATGTTTACTGAAGCTTGTCTGAATTACATTTTTATAAACATAAAAAAAGCCGCAAAAATGCGGCTTTAAAACAAATCACTCATTATTTTTTCTTAAATCTACGCACTAGTGAAAGTGGCGCTAATAAAAGTGATAACCAAAGTAGTGATCCTGAGTCATTGTCGTCATCACCACGTAGGTTGTTGACTCTAACTACAACTGTTTGCGCTTCAGATACGTTACCTACACTATCTTCTGCTTGTACTGTCAGAGTAATACGGTTTTCAAACTCGTAATCTACTTCGCTTGCAACAATTAACTGACCTTGCTCGTTAATTGATACAGAGTCGTTACCTGATACAATAAATTTAACCACAGGTGATACATCAGCGTTAGGGTCACTAAAATCAAGTGTACCAATGACTGTGCCTATTGCGCTGTTTTCATCTACTGTGAATATTTGATCAGGTGCAATTACCGGTGTTTGCTCTTCAGGGGTAAGTACCACCTCCGATTTTATATCAACAATAACTGGGTCGTGATCAGATGCACGGTATGGTCCTTCTGCGTATAGCGTAGACTGATGACCTTCACTCTTATACTCTAGGTTGTAATCAAGCACGATAGGTTCATCAGCATTGATATGCCAATCATTTGCTGCAACAACTTTGCTTAGTAAAGACTCGGTTGCTAAAGCATGATCAAGGCTACCTGCACGGCCAGAGAAGCTATAAGAGTAGCTTAGTGTATCGCCATCAAGCTCTGCGACTACGTTTTTATAGCCTTTCTCATCAAACTTACGGATTGGATCTTCCATTGCGTAAGCGTTCATATCACCAACAAGAATGATATCTTCATCATCTACACCAGTAGGTTTACTATCTAGCCAATCAGTAAACGCATCAGCAGCTTCGGTACGAATTTCATTCCAACATCCTTGGCCATCACCTAGGTCGTCGTTATTATCATCACCACAGCTTCCTTTAGATTTAAGGTGGGCTACAGAAACGGTAAATACTTCATCTGTTGAAAGTGACTTAAAGCTTTGCGCAATAGGTGCACGGTTGCTGTAATCAAATGGGTAATCAGTAGTAATAGCGGCTGTGCCTACCTCCTCAACTTTATCTGCGCGGTAAATAAGCGCAGTGGTAATTGCATCAGTACCAATTTGGGCTACGTTAAAATCTACAAACGCGTAATTGTTAGCGCTGTCAGCATCGTTTAATGCATTCACTAAACTTGCAATAGCGCTAAATTCACCAAAGCCGTCGTTTTCTATTTCCATTAATCCAACAACATCAGCTTGCATTGCACTAATTGCACTCACAAGTTTTGCTTCTTGGCGAACAAACTCTTCTTCTGAGTCTGCACCACGGCTAGTAGGGAAACCACCACCTTGGCCATCACCATTAAAGTAGTTAAGTACGTTAAAGCTAGCAACGCGTAAATCGGCCTCTTCACTTTGCTCCGGCGCATCTTCACGTGCATTAGTCGCTATAAACTGCGGTGTAACAGTTGGGTGAATACGATAGGTGCTAAAGCTGTATGCAACTACGCCTGTCACTGCATTTACAGTATCGCCAGTGCGTAGTGTGTTTTCTGCTGATAAACCTGCCGCAGGGTAAGCCGTTGGATCTGAGTTTTGAGCTGTAGAGCCATCATCTAATAAGATTTTTTTAGTTAAGTTAGCTGCTTCAACTGCATTTGCAGCATCGCCTGGTAAGGCAACTTGCGTACCTTGGTATAAACGCTCAGTGGCAAGTTCTACTTCACCATAGCGACCTAAACCATAGTTGTTTGTAACAACTAACGTTTGATCTAGGCTTACAAGCATACCTTCGTAAGCTTCTAAGTCGGCTTGGCTATTTAGAGGCAAGCTTATAGAAGTTGCAGTAGCTACTTCGTCAGTACCACATACTGCAATTTGCGTTACATCTGCTAACTGGGTTGAATCATAGTATTCATCAACCGTACCTTGTACGCGAACGTGATCGCCTACATTTACATCGGTATCGGTGAAGTATACAAATAGACCTTCAGAGGTCATTGGGTCGTTATCTACATCTGCTGCAAGCGAGGTCACAAAGAAACCATCTAGGCCATCTTCACCTTGAAAATCAGCGGTGACAATACCTTCAATTTCAACAAGGGTATTAACTAATGGGCTTGCATCACCAGCACCTTGTACAGCGCTAATCAGCGTTTTATCTGCGCCACATACAAGCGGTTCTAGTGGTTCTGGCTCAGGGTCTGGCGCAGGAGCCGTACCACCGTCGCCAGCGTGTGAGCCTAAGCCGTCAAAGGTGTCAATATCAAACTGTTCCCACTCATCGCTCGGGCTAAATGCTGAGGTTGAGTCAGTTCGTCCCGTTGTAATGCTATTTTTTCTTCGTAAGGTTTTATTTTGAGTTTGAACGGTATCATCAGACCAAAAAGAGCCAGGATCAACACCGACTTGGCCAAAGCTGTCAACAACCACACCATCTTTAGTTAAAACAAGGGCATCGTCACCGTTGTAATAAGTTACAGTGCTCGTTGTGTCTGCAATATCAAGTATTTCAGCGGCTGCTCCGGGGTTTGAAATGATATAGGTGGTATTGGCAGCCAATGTGCCTGTTAAATCAATTGAGTTGCCAACCGAACTACTTCCATTTGAATAAAGGCCTAACGTATACCCTTCAAGAGAAAGCTCGGTATCAGCATTGTTATAAAGCTCAATCGCTTTATTGTTGCTGCTGCCTTCAATGTATTCAGAAATGATTAGATCGGCGGAGGCTGGTGCACTGAGACTCGCTAATACAAGCGCCAGTGGCGTTATTTTCGTTTTTAACATTTTTTATTATTCCCGTGTATTTAAATCCCAAAATGGGACACCAGTTTAGGCAATCTAAATGACAAAAAGAATACAAATATGTTAATGATTGTAAAAAAATTAAGGCGGCGTACCGCCTTTGATAACATGTTTACTTATTTTGCAGCCATTGCGCGACCTGCTTGGCAAAATACGTTAAAATACCATCCGCTCCAGCGCGTTTAAATGCCAGTAAAGATTCCATAATTGTGGCCTCTTCACTCAACCAGCCGTTATCGATTGCCGCTTTGTGCATTGCATATTCGCCACTAACCTGATATGCGAAAGTAGGTACACCAAATTCATCTTTAACACGGCGGACAATATCAAGGTACGGCATACCGGGTTTCACCATCACCATGTCGGCGCCTTCTTGTAAATCAAGTGCCACTTCACGAATGGCCTCATCAGAGTTGGCAGGATCCATTTGATACGTTTTTTTGTCGGCCCCTTTCAAGTTACCTGCAGAGCCTACAGCGTCTCTAAACGGCCCATAATAGCTAGAGGCATATTTAGCTGAGTAAGCCATTATGCGTGTGTGAATATGTCCATCTGCTTCAAGTGCTTCGCGAATAGCACCAATACGGCCATCCATCATGTCAGAGGGTGCAACTACATCTGCGCCTGCCTCGGCGTGCGAAAGCGCCTGCTTAACAAGAATTTCAGTGGTTATGTCATTAATTACATAACCTTCATCATCAATAATGCCGTCTTGGCCATGAGTAGTAAATGGGTCAAGGGCTACATCGGTAATAACCCCAAGCTCAGGAAAAGCTTCTTTTAAAGCGCGCACTGTACGTTGTGCTAAGCCATCTTCATTGTAGGCCTCTTCGGCCATTAAAGATTTTTTGTCAGCAGGGGTGACCGGAAAAATAGCGATGGCAGGTACACCTAAATCAACTAATTCTTTAGCTTCTTCGAGCAGTAAATCAATCGATAAGCGCTCAATTGAGGGCATCGATTCAATTGCTTCACGGCGGTTTTTACCTTCAAGTACAAATACCGGAAAAATTAAATCATTTACCGATAGTTGGTTTTCGGCCATTAAACGGCGAGAAAAATCGCTACGGCGCATTCTACGCATGCGGGTATATGGGAAAAGGTCGAGTCCTGATTGGGCCATATTACTAAGCTCCTACTGTGGGATTGGAAAACTAATTACTTGATTTCGGCCATGTTGTTTAGCGAAATAGAGCGCTTTATCTGCGCCGTCTGTAAATAGCTCAGGGTTACTAATATCGTTTACTACAGCGCTGTTTACGCCAGCACTAATGGTTACTTTTACGGATGTTCCGGCTACGTTTACGGTATGACTCTCTACGGCCTGGCGAATTTTTTGGGCAATATCAACCGCCCCTTCTTTTGAGGTATTAGGTAGCAACACAACAAACTCTTCGCCGCCGTAGCGAGCCACTTCATCCAACGGGCGTTTTAAATGCTGTTTTATAATGTCGGCTACAGCGCGTATAACTTGGTCGCCGGTTAAGTGCCCGTAGTTATCATTTACGCGTTTAAAGCGGTCTATATCGAGCATAATTATACTCAAAGGCGTTTGTTCACGGCGAGAGCGACGCAGCTCCATCACTAATTTTTTATCAAAAAAGCGACGATTTTTAACGCCACTCAGTGCGTCTTCCATATTAAGTAGTTCAAGCTCGCGGTTTTTATCTTCTAGTTCGCGCAAAGTAACTTGTAACTCAAAGGTGCGCTCATCAACTAGCGACTCTAATTCTTTTTGTGTTTGGGCTTGCAGCGCGAGTCGCTCGTTTAATAGTGTATCTTGGGCTGCATTTTCAGCAATCAAGGTTTGTTGAGCAATAACTTGTTCGTCACGCTCTAAAATAAAGCGCTTCATAACGCCATAACATAGGCAAAATGTACTACCAAAAAAGCATATAAAAACAAAAGCTAAGCTACTTCTGCCTAAAGGGTATAAGCCAAATACAGCAACAATCAGGTACAGCATAACAAGTAAAAATAGTATAAGTGCAATAAGCAGTGCTTGAATCGGTTTTGCGGGCGTGTTTTGTTGGCAGATGTAGGTGCTGATCAAGCAGTAAATAATAACAATTGGGGTCGCCAGCAAGCTAAAATAGGTTAACACTATACTAGGTAAAGCCCACATAAACAGCAGGCTAATAGCATAAATATTAGCAATAATGGCTTGCCATTTTAGTAGTTTAGAGGCTTTAGGTTGGCACAGTTGTTTTTGTAGCGGCACAAAAATAAGCGTAGTGAGTATTAGTAAAACAGGTATCATTACTTGCTGTAATGATGGCGAATTAGGATGGAAATAACGCGCGCCAAAACCACACAAATAAGCCAGTAGCACTCCTAAGGTCAGCGTGATAATGCCAGCATAAGCAAAATACAATTTGCGTGAAAACCCATACAAAACCAAGCAACTCATGGCCAACGAAAATAAAAAACCAATAAGTAGGCCGTAAATTAAATTAAGCTTACCTTTATGGGCTAAGTAGGCATCTTGTTGCCATAAAGTAAGCGGGATACTCAGCCCAGCAATGTTGCTTACCTTAACTATTACGGTACTCGAACTATTTGGCGGCAACCTCAATTTTTCTAATAAAGACTCGCTTTTTATTAGCCGTGATGAGAGCTTAAAGTTATCGCCAGTTTGCGTGTGGGAGAGCAGTGCTGAATTATAAAAATGAAAAATATGTGCTTCATTTAACAGCGGGTTGTCGAGTGACAGGATAGGGCTAACATTCTTATTTAAGGCGTTTTTAACCGTAAACTTTACCCATACAGGGCGTTGTTCAAACCCTAAATTTAGTGGCTTATTGCTCACTGTATGCCAGTCGTTAACCTCATGGTAGGCATTGTTTGCTGTGGTGGGCGTAAACGAATAGTTTAGGGTGTCTATTTTTATTGATTTAAAGTTGTCAGAAATAACAGGGCTTGCAACACTGCAAAATGCACAAAGGAGCATAAATAGGCTAAATAGCGCCTTTGGGCTTGTCATTAGCGACCTGCTATATCGAATAAGCTATAAAAGTTAGCCGTACTATGGGCGGCAATAGTACTTGGTTCAACGTTGTAAAGTTTAGCGAGTGTTTCACACACATAACTCAGATAAGCCGGCTCATTTTTACGTGATTTAGGTTTAGGGATAATCGTGCGTGGAATTAAAAAAGGCGCATCGGTTTCTATTAATAACCGCTCAAGGGGGATACTCGGCACCAATTGTTGCAATGCTTTACCGCGGCGCTCGTCACACACCCAACCAGTAATGCCAATATAAAGGCCTAATGCTAAATAATGTTTAAGCGCTTGGGCATTGCCTGTAAAGCAATGCAGCACGCCACGTACGTTATAGTCAGCCAAAATGTTTAGCATATCTTCGCTTGCGTCACGTTCGTGTAAATAAACAGGTAGGTTTAGTTTTTCAGCTAACGCTAACTGGCGTTTTAATACGCTGCGCTGAATATCGCGAGGGGAAAAATCGCGATTATAATCAAGCCCGCACTCGCCAATGGCAACAACGCAACCGTTACTAGCAAGCTGCGTTAAAGTGGTTTCAAGTTCATCGGTGGCGTCTTTGGCGTCATGTGGGTGCACGCCAGCAGTAGAAAACTGATTATAGTGTTTAGCTAATGTAAGCGATTGTTCGCTACTAGGCACATCGCAACCAATCAGTAACATCGCTTGCACGCCCGCGGCATTTGCGCGGGCAATAATGGCCTGATGCTCACCATCAAACTGGTTATTGGTTAAATTAACGCCGGCATCAACTAACGTGTAGGTCATTACTGAGTGCGCTTCACACGAATAGAACGGTTTTGGCCATCTTTACGTAGTAAAAATGAATTAAATACACCGCGGCTAATAACCACTGTATCCGACTCTTTTAATTTAAGGCTGTCAGAGCCGATTTGGCGCCATTGTTGACCGTTATCAAGGGTAATAATGAGTTCGCCATAAGGGGCTTTTCTCACTGATGATACTGACGCTGTGACGTTTTCGTCTTTATCTTTAGTGATCTCTTTATGCTCAAGGCCAAAATCATCTGCTTTGGCAGCAGGCGCAGCCTGTGATACAGCTGCAACTGGTGCGCTTACATTTGGCGATACATTCGTTACCGCTTTAGGTGGAGTTAATGTTTTTTTCTCACTAGGTTTAGTAAGCGGTTTACCTGCCACTGTGTTGTCGTAACATAGTAAACGGTTGAAATCGTTTTCAATAAAGCTACATGCTTGT
This sequence comes from Pseudoalteromonas sp. P1-13-1a, assembly GCF_001401875.1. Taxonomy (NCBI): domain Bacteria; kingdom Pseudomonadati; phylum Pseudomonadota; class Gammaproteobacteria; order Alteromonadales; family Pseudoalteromonadaceae; genus Pseudoalteromonas; species Pseudoalteromonas sp. P1-13-1a. The sequence goes on from NZ_LKDV01000016.1 coordinate 70,391, forward strand.
AAAGCTTGTACGTTAATTTCTTGCGCTGCAAAGGTTGGCGCGCTTAGTAAAACCAGTAGTGAGAGTAGTTGTTTTTTCATTTTATTCCTCAGATTCCTGTTGTTCTTTAGCGCTATAAAATTTCGCTAAAATTAACCCTAGCTCAAATAAAAGCAGCATAGGAAGTGCTAATAATGTTTGTGATAACACATCGGGCGGCGTTAAAAACATTGCTACAACAAATACACCTACCACAATATACGGACGTTTTTGTTTTAAACTCTGTGTGGTTGTCGCACCACTCCAACATAGCAACATTATGGCTACGGGAATTTCAAATGCTACGCCAAATGCAAAAAATAATTTAAGTACAAACCCTAAATAGCTACTAATATCAGGTGCTAGGGTCATCATTTGAGGCCCTACACTGGTAAAAAAGCCTAATATAATCGGGAGCACTATAAAGTAGCAAAAAGCAATACCACCATAAAATAACAAAATGCTAGAAGCTAATATTGGCATCAGCATACGTTTTTCGTGTTGGTATAAACCAGGTGCTATAAATCCCCAAATTTGATGCAATATCCACGGAATAGCGCCAAACAAAGCAACAAATAGCGTGAGTTTAAACGGTGCAAAAAACGGTGCCGTCACATCAGTAGCTATCATAGTGGCCGTGCTTGGTAAATGTGCAACTAAAGGGGCGGCTACAAACTCATAGATGTCATTGGCAAAATACACTAGACCAATAAATATTACTAAAATACTTAAAAGTGATTTAATAAGCCGATCGCGCAGCTCAATTAAGTGAGCGACAAACCCTGATTTAGCTTGTTCAGACATTATTTTTTATACCACGTAATAAGTTGACCACAAATAGGGGAATTAATTTCACTTTTTTTCATCGAGTTGTTCGTTAGATGACGTGCTTGAAGTGTTTTTATAGCTATGGGTAACCGACTGCGCTGCTTTTTGCAGTTCATCGACTGATTGCTGTAGCTCAGGGCTTAAATCTTTCAGCTCTTGTTGCTCTGCTTTTTTTAGGTTTTCGTGAAGCTCGTGTATACGCAGCTCTTCACTTACTTCTGCTTTAACTGAGTTGGCCATCGATTTAACTGTTTTTATCCAGCGCATTACAGTGCGAATGGCAACGGGTAATCGCTCAGGGCCAAGCACCACTAGGCCAACAATAAAAACAACAACGAGCTCCCACATTCCCATATTGATTAAACCTTAGTATCGTCTTTGGTTTTTTCAGTATTTTGCCCTTGTGTAGGTGCTGCTTTTTGAGACTCTTGGATTTGTTCAGCTTTTTCGTTTTCAGTCTCTTTGGGTTGATCATCAGACATGGCTTTTTTAAAGCCTTTTACTGCACCGCCTAAATCACCACCCATACCACGCAGCTTTTTAGTACCAAAAAGAAGTACGATAATCGCTAAAACAATCAATAATTGCCAAATACTAATGCCGCCTAAACCCATGATTATCTCCAAATGATAAATGCTTAAATGTTTATTTTAAGTACTAATTATACGCCCTGTGGCACAAATAGCACTTAGTTTATGTGTTACGCCACGCCACGATAAAACTCACTACCGACGCTGCTAATGTTACGCCTGCCGCTATAAAGTCGTGCTGTAAATAACACAATGCCGACACAATCAGTGAAGCACTGCCAAATAGGCTAAGTACGAGCGCTTTGTGTGACACTTTATTTGGCTGAGAATGCTGTAATTGCGGACTATGTTTTAAATTTTGATAAATCAAATCAGGTAGTTCCGGCATTTTTTCAGCCCAAAATGGCAAGTTAGCATACATTTGTTTCATTACTGATAATGGGCCAACTTGTTGTTTTACCCAATCTTCTAAAAATGGCTTAGCGGTTTTCCACAAATCAAGTTGTGGATAAAGCTGACGCCCTAAGCCCTCAACGTATAATAATGTTTTTTGTAATAATACTAACTGCGGCTGTACTTGCATGTTAAAGCGTCGTGCGGTGTTAAATAAATTAACCAATACATGCCCAAACGATATCTCAGCCAAAGGCTTATTAAATATAGGTTCGCACACAGTACGAATAGCAAATTCAAACTCTTCTATGCTGGTATCAGGTGGAACCCAGCCTGAGTCAACATGTAGCTGAGCAACTTGGCGGTAGTCACGATTGAAAAAGGCGATAAAGTTTTCAGCGAGATAACGTTTATCTTCTTTGTTTAACGTGCCAACAATACCGCAGTCGATACCAATATACATGGGGTTTTCAGGGTGCTCGCGAGAGACAAATATATTGCCTGGGTGCATATCAGCATGAAAAAAGCTGTCTCTAAACACTTGCGTAAAAAACACTTCTACACCGCGCTCAGCCAGTAATTTCATATTGGTATTTTGCGCAATTAATGACTCGGTATCCGAGACGGGTATGCCGTAAATACGTTCCATAACCAATACATTACTGCGGCTGTAATCGCTATAAACAGTGGGGATATATAATGAGTCAGAGCCTTCAAAATTACGCTTAAGTTGTATGCCATTTGCGCCTTCGCGCATTAAGTCGAGTTCATCGAGTAAGGTTTTTTTATACTCTTTGACCACTTCAACAGGGCGTAACCTTTTTGCTTCGCTGTGTACTTTGGCAAGGACTTTAGCGAGCTTTTCCATAAGTGCTAAGTCGGCATTAATTTGTGTTTTTATATTTGGACGAATTACTTTTATAACAACATCTTGGGCATTGTTATGGGCATCAACTAGCGTTGCAGTATGTACTTGTGCAATAGACGCTGAAGCCAATGGAGTTTGCGAAAATTCACTAAATAATTGGCTTATATCGCTAATTTCGAGTGACTTTTCAATTATTTTTTGGGCAAGTTCGCCTTCAAAAGGCTCAACTTGATCTTGTAAAAAGGCAAGCTCTAACGCAATGTCGTGCGGGAGTAAGTCTCTACGGGTAGAGAGCATTTGGCCAAACTTAATCCACACAGGGCCAAGCTCTTGTAAAGCTAAGCGCAGTCGCAAGCCCGCTGGCTTGTTTTTGTGCTGGTTACGTAACCAGAATAAACTACCGCGCGCAATTTTAGCGTACCACGGTACTTTTTGTTTTGGTATTAACTCATCTAATCCGTAGCTAAGTAATGTTTTAGTGATGTAATACAATCGAGCAGTCGACACAAAAAATCCTTAGCGGTTGCTAGTGTTAGAAGAGTTGATTAATGCATTTATGCGTTGTTCAATAGCGGCCACCTGCCCTTTTAATGCTCGGTTTTGTTGTTTAAATTGTTCAAGCTCTAAAGGGTGAATAGTTACAGCGAGCTCATCTTGGCATAGGCTGGTTAAAGTGGTGCTAATTTGCTGACGTGCTTTGCGCTCTTTACTGCGTAAAGCGTTTAGCTGTATGTAAAGTTGTTGTGCGGGCGCATCGCCAATATAGTGCGATAGTTGCTCAGGCCAATCTATATCTAGCCCAGAAAAGGCGGCACTGTATGCCTGAGCGACATTTAAGTCGCCTTGCAGGTCTAGCTTATCTTGACGAATGAGCTGTGTTAGCATAGCTGGGTCTTTAAGCGCCATGAGTGTATCTATATCTGCGCTGATCATACACTCTGCGCTATTTTCATCGGTGGCGCTGTAAAGGTGTAATAGTTTACCATCAAAGGTTAATACTATTTGCTGCTGCCAATTGCGGATTTCGACCTTTAAAGGTTTGTGCTTAACGGCACTGAGCTTATCTATCAAGGTGGCGTCGAGTTGCAGTACCTTATTAAGTACTCGCTCTACAAGCGAAAGTACAAAATTAGGTAACATAAAAAACTGCGAATCGGGTTTTGCTGCGATCACATGCTCGTTTTTTTGCTCAAACGCCATAATTGCCTGCCTTAATATTTAAAACCACGGTGCAGTGCAACAATACCACCGGTTAGGTTTTGATACGTTGTTTGTTCAAAGCCTGCTTCTTCCATCATTGCTTTTAAGGTTTCTTGGTCTGGGTGCATACGAATCGACTCAGCTAAGTATTGGTAAGACTCGCTATCGTTCGCCACTACTTTACCCATAGTTGGTAATAGGTTAAACGAGTAAAAGTCGTACGCTTTACTTAAAATTTCATGCTCGGGCTTGGAGAACTCTAATACCAATAAACGTCCACCTGGCTTTAAAATACGGTACATAGAGCGCAGAGCTTTGTCTTTATCGGTTACATTACGTAGGCCAAAGGCAATCGTGATCACATCAAAACTGTTATCTGGAAATGGCAGCATTTCGGCATTCATTTGCACGTAGTCGATATTGCCAACTAAGCCCAAGTTGTGCAGCTTTTCACGGCCCACTTTTAACATAGACGAGTTAATATCGCCTAAAACCACTTGGCCGGTATCACCGACGAGTTGGCTAAATTTTGCTGTTAAATCGCCAGTGCCGCCTGCTAAGTCAAGGACGTGGTGGCCTTTGCGCACACCAGAGCTGGCTATAGTTTGACGTTTCCATAAACGATGTACACCAAAAGACATTAAATCGTTCATGACATCGTACTTTGCTGCAACCGAGTGAAATACGTCTGCAACCATTGAGGCTTTATCGTTTTCGGCTACGGTTTTATAGCCAAAGTGCGTGGTCTTTTGCTCTGTTTCGTTCATGATTAGTCTCTATCGTGGCAATAAAGACTAGTGTACTTGATTGTATACTGCAGGTGCAATTTGAATATGATTTATCAGGTAATTTAGCGTAAAACCTAGTGACCAGCTGTAAAGCTACTTTGCCCCAGTGAGCGTGCTTTAAATGCCGCTTGCGAGGCTTTTTTAGCTAACTGGTTAAAATCATCATTTTTGAGCTGCTGCGCTATACCTAAAGATAAGTTTATGCCAGGTAGCTTAGTGCCGCTTTTAGAGCTAACAAAACGAAGTTTTTCTACGCCATTACGCACTTTTTCAGCAATAACGTTGGCGGTTTCGGGGTCTATATCTGGCAGCAATACGGTAAATTGATCCTTTGCTGTGCGCCCAGGTAAACCACTTTGAAAGACATATTTTTTTACTTGTTTAGCCACTTTGTTCAATATCACTTCGCCAATGATGTCGCCGTAATTATCTACAAAATGATCTAAATTATCTATTTGAATAGCAATTGCGCAAATTGATTTGTCTTGCCTGCTCCATACTTGGGTTTGCTGTGTTAAATAATGGCGTTTATACAGCCCCGTTTGCGAGTCAATAATGTGTTGCTTACGTAATTGCGCTAGCTGCTTTTGGGTTTTTTCGTGCAACTTTTTTGCTTTGAGTAGCTCGTGTTTAAAGTGCTTATGCTGCTCAAGCAAGGTAGCAGATTGCGTGTTTAACGTATCGAGTGCTTGGCGGCTTTGCTCTATATTGTTCTCATCAAGCGAATGCATGCACTCACTTACTTGGCCGGCAAAGCTAGTAATTTGTTTTTCGGTTGATTGCGCATTGCGTGATAGCGAGTCAATAACCCCGTTTACGTTATTGATCATCGCCACTTGCGTGGTATGCCCTTCGTTTAAAAACTCAAAGTAGAGCTGCTCAATAAAAATACTATCGATATGCGCTTTATTAGTAATGGCTTCGTCTATGGTGTTATTTAGCTCAGTATTTACTTTACTAATGTAGGTATAAGCAACGTGATAATTTAGCGGGGAGGGGGGTAGCGTATGACGTTCTAAAAACAAGCATACATTCGTCATTTTTTCTTGAGCTACAGCCATGGAATCATGGAACATCATTTTAACTACCAACTAAGTACGCATTAAATTACACATTAAAATAACTCTTCAATGAGGCGGTGATGCATCCAAGCTTTATTGTTTTTTACTACAATAATCGTTAAGAAGGCTATTTAAAAGTAAAAACCAGTATTAGTGAACTTAAATTTTTACTTTTGCAGCCTAATAGCTGAATTTATCATCAAAGAGCACGTATTTAGCTTAATTTAGGCTGTTTCAGCTTGTGGCGGCCGGCTCCAACTAAGCGCGTGTGATTGAGATTAATCGCATTTATCTTGCTATTTACTCAGCCTACGATAGTTTTGTGAAATCTATTGTATGGTTAAGTAAAAACTAAAATGAATTATTCCTTACCCCCGCGAATTTGCCGCACACTAATTGCACTATCACTTTTTGGTACGCTAAGCGCCTGTACATTAACAAGCCCCAACGCTAACACACAATTTGAGCAAGTGGCGCAAAGTATTGTTGATTACCGCCAAAGTGTTAATCCCTACACACACCCAGAAGGGGTTGATGGCTATTTATTACCAAATTTATCGGCTGAATTTTTAAAGCAACAATACGAGGAAAAAACAGCTTTATTAAGTCGCTTAGATGCAATTGATAGCGACCAGCTTTCAAGTGAAAACAGTATTAACCTCAGTATTATTCGTGCGCAAGTACAAAACAGTGTTGATGAATACGTATTTAATGCGCATTACATGCCGTTAACCTCTGAGTATGGGTTTCATTCTAGCTTGTCTTACATGATTAATAGTTCGCAGTACAAGCAACCGCAACAGTTAGAAACGTATTTAGCTCGCCTTGAACAAGTGCCACGCTTTTTTGAGCAAAATATACACTGGATGAAAAAGGGGCTCGAAACGGGGCTTACTCAACCACAAGCGGTACTAGCAGGGTATGAAGACTCAATAAGCGCATACATAGTGGATGATGTAACACAGTCAGACTTTTACTCCCCGTTTAAAACGAACACGGCAGGGCTAAGTGAAAACGACTTTAAAGCGCTGCAAAAAAAAGCTAAACGTATAATAAAAAATGATGTAATTGCTTCCTATAAAGCGTATTTAACATTTTTTACTACGCAATATAAGCCCAGTGCGCGCACTACAATTGGTATTTCGCAAACTCCAAATGGTAAGGCGTTTTATAAAAACCGTGCCCAGTATTACACAACCACCAACATGAGCATTGATGAAATACATCAGCTGGGTCTCTCAGAGGTGGCGCGTATTCGCAGTGAAATGGAAGAAATAATAAAAGAAGTCGGTTTTAAAGGCACATTTGCCGAATTTATTCACTTTTTACGTACCGATCCGCAATTTTATGCCACCACCCCAGAGCAGCTTTTAAAAGAAGCAGCTTATATAGCTAAAAAAATGGATGCGCAACTACCTAAGTTATTTCATACATTGCCGCGTATGCCTTATGGCGTTGCGCCCGTGCCCGAGAGTATAGCCCCAAAATATACAACTGGGCGCTATGTTGGCTCGAGCCGAAGCGATCAAGCGGGTTATTATTGGGTTAATACCTACGCGCTAGATAAGCGCCCGTTGTATGTATTAGAAGCACTCACTTTACACGAAGCCGTACCTGGTCATCACTTGCAAATATCACTTAATGCAGAGCTTGAAAACTTACCAAGCTACCGCCGCGATGCTTATCTTTCGGCTTTTGGTGAAGGCTGGGGGCTTTATTCTGAATACTTAGGTATAGAAGCCGGTTTTTACCAAGACCCATACAGCCGATTTGGCCGTTTAACTTATGAAATGTGGCGTGCAGCACGTTTAGTGGTTGATACGGGTATGCATATGTACGGCTGGAGCCGCGAACGCGCTATGAACTTTATGAGCGAAAACACGGCGCTTTCATTGCACAATGTTAAAACCGAAACTGACCGCTACATTTCATGGCCAGGGCAAGCGTTGTCGTACAAAATTGGCGAGCTGACTATCAAGCGTTTACGTACAGAAGCTGAGCAAGCGCTTGGAGCGCGTTTTGATATACGTGAGTTTCATCATCAAGTTTTACGTCACGGCTCAGTGCCACTATCTGTGCTTGAGGAGCAAGTGCGTTTATACATAAAAACTGAGCTTGAAAACACGCAAAGCTAATTCTCAAAGAGTATAAACCTTGAACAACGATAGGCGTTGTGTCATTTTGACGCAACGCCTTTTTTATTTTTAAAAACAGCCATCAAGGGGGGTTGGATGAGCGATTTTATTATTTTTAGTATTGATGTATTTGCGAGCATTTTTATCGTTGCACTGGGGTTAATTGTTCTTACCGTTATTGTTTTTTATTTCCGTGATATTACCCAAACAAAGCATGCAATTAGACGAAATTACCCAGTAATTGGCCGCTTTAGATACTTTTTTGAACGCCAAGGCGAGTTTTTTAGGCAGTACTTTTTTGCCCTCGATAGAGAAGAAATGCCGTTTAATCGCGCAGAGCGAAGTTGGGTGTACCGTGCTGCAAAAGATGTCGATCGTACCGCGGCGTTTGGCTCTACACAAAGCTTAGAGGTGACTGGCACCGTAATGTTTATGAATTGTGCGTTCCCTACCTTAGATGAGGAGGCGCTTGACCCAAGTAATGTCACCTTGGGCCCTTATTGTAAAACGCCGTATACCACCAACTCATTGTTTAATATATCAGGTATGAGCTTTGGTGCGCTCTCAAAACCGGCTGTTAGAGCGTTATCAAAAGGGGCAAAATTAGCCGGCTGTTGGATGAATACCGGTGAAGGGGGGTTGAGCCCTTATCACTTAGAGGGCGGCGCCGATTTGGTGTTTCAAATTGGTACGGCTAAATATGGTGTGCGTGATGAGCTTGGAAATTTAAGTATCGATAAGCTAAAAGAAATAGCGGCGCATAAAAGCGTAAAAATGTTTGAGCTTAAATTAAGCCAAGGTGCCAAACCAGGTAAAGGCGGTATGTTACCTGGTAAAAAGGTTAATGCTGAAATTGCTAAAATAAGGGGCATTCCTGAGGGCAAAGATTCAATTAGCCCAAATGGGCACCCAGAGATTAAAAAACCCAGCGACATATTAGATATGATTGCCACGGTGCGAAACGCCACAGGTAAACCTACCGGATTTAAAGCGGTTATTGGTGATTACACTTGGCTAGAAACGCTATTTGCAGAAATAAACCATCGCGGGCTTGAATCTGCACCGGATTTTATCACTATTGATAGTGCCGATGGGGGGACGGGGGCTGCACCGCAACCATTACTCGATTCGGTCGGGTTACCGCTGCGTGAAAGCTTACCGCTGGTTGTTAATATGCTTGAAAAACATGGCTTAACAGGGCGGGTTAAAGTAATTGTATCGGGTAAGTTAATTGTGCCCTCGAAGGTGGCATGGGCGCTTGCTTTGGGTGCTGATTTTGTTGTTTCTGCCCGTGGTCATATGTTTGCGTTAGGCTGTATACAGGCCATGCAATGTAATAAAGACACCTGCCCAACCGGTGTCACTACCCATAACGAGCGGCTACAGCGTGGGTTAAATGTTGCCGATAAAGCCCAGCGAGTTGCCAATTACAATAAATATATTCATTACGGCGCTGGCTTAATTGCCCACTCATGTGGTGTAACGAGTGCGCGGGAGTTAAGGCGTAAACACGTGCGTATAGTACAAGAAAGCGGGCTGTCGGAGCCACTTGATAAAATTTACGAAAATTACCACTAATAAGTAGTAATAAAGGCGCTTTAGCGCCTTTTGTTAATTTAGCTGGCTTATTAATAAACTAAAAAATGCCTCTTTATTGTCGCAGCGTTTGGCATTTAAAATGAGCTGCTCACCTAAGTTCAGTGTCTGTTTTTGTACTGCAAGGCGCGTATTTTCATCTTCAATACTGTCAATATCAACTACATGTGCAAGCCCTATGGTGCGCCTAATTAGTTCTGTACCACAATACCCTATGGCGTCTTGTAATACGGTTTTCATAAAATACTGAGGGTAGCCTTGGGTATTGAGCGTTTGATCTGTGCTGTGATTGGCAATTAAAGATAGCCATTGTTGCTCAAATAAATTATAGCTTTCAACAATGCAGCTGAGTAAATACGTTTGATAGTTTCGCCGCGCTACAAACTCTTCAATATGCCCTGCTTGGGCGCAGTAATTTAATAGTAAATTGCCAATAAAAGAGCCTATATCAAAGCCTACAGGACCAAAAAAGCCAAACTCAGGGTCAATTACTTTAGTGGTATTACTATCTACAAAAATACTGCCGCTGTGCATATCGCCATGCAGCAATGTTTGTGGGTTAGATAAAAAATTTGCTTTTAGTTTTGCAACTTCTAACTTAAGTGCCGTGTTATCACGAAGAGCTTTTACCTGCGGGGCTAGCTGAACAGGAAAATTATTGCGCTCGTGATCTATGTACGGATCGCTAAAAAATAAATCTTCGGTTATTTGGCAAAGCTCAGGGTTAGTAAATTGCTGTACTAGTGCTTTTTTATGCTGAGCGGTTAGGTAAAAATCAGAATTATAAAACCCGGTATGGCTTAAATACGTTGCGACGTGCTTGGCTAATTTAGGAAATTGCTCCGCATTATTTTGTGCGGTTCGCAATATTTGTAAGTGGCCTAAATCTTCTAAAATGGTGAGTGCGTAATCTTGATTATAGTGCAGTACTTTAGCAGTGCTTTGCGGGCAAATAGCACCGTGGTTAAGTAACACTTGTGCCTCAATTCGAGCTCTATCAAGCGTGAGAGGCCATGATTCACCTACACAACGAGCATACGGCAATGCTTGCTTTAAAATAATACTGTTATGGTGCTCATCGCTAATTCTAAATACTAAATTAAGGTTACCGTCACCAAATTCGTATGCAGTTAAGTGTGCGCCAGCTTTAAAAAAATCATACTGCTTAGCGTCAATTAGCGAATTTACATATTCAATAGCGCGTTGTGCATTAAACGCAACATAATTAGCCATAGTGAGATCTCAAATAACCGTTTTAGGCATTCTATACTTTTAAATGTTTAGATGTCTATAAGTCTAACTTGAGAGTTATTCAAACTGATGTAAAATAGCCTTACGCATTTTATTTAAGCAGCCCAATCATGCAAAACCTAATCGCAAGCAGTTTAAAATATGAAAACGGCACATTAAATGTGCTTGACCAGTATTTACTTCCTCATCAGCAGGTATGGCACGAATGCCATAGTGTTGAGACGATGAAGGAGCTGATCGTTAGTTTAAAAATTCGTGGTGCCCCATTAATAGGCTTAGGTGCGAGTTTGCTCGTTGCTCACTTAGCTGAGCAAGGCGCTACAAAAGCGGCGCTTGGTGCTGCAATTAATGAGCTGGAAGCCACACGCCCTACGGCGGTTAATTTAATGCATTGCATGGCCGCATTACGAAAAGCGCTTAAGCAAAGTGACTTTGTAACTAATATAGTAGCCACTGCCGAGCGCCTATTTATTGAAGACATTGAGTTATGTGAGCGTATGGCAACGCGCGGTGCTGAGCTTATAAACAGCGGCGATAATATTTTAACCCATTGTAATACCGGCGCATTAGCGACTGCTGGTATTGGCACAGCGTTAGGTGTTATTTATAAAGCGCAGCAGCAACATGGCAATATACATGTATGGGTGGATGAAACGCGCCCATTATTGCAAGGTGGGCGCTTAACCGCGTTCGAACTTGAACGCTGGCAAGTGCCTTACACGCTTATTTGCGATAACATGGCTGCCAGTCTAATGGCCGCAGGCCGGGTTGATAAAATAGTGGTAGGGGCTGACCGTATTGCCGCTAATGGCGACTTTGCTAATAAAGTAGGCACGTATAATTTAGCTGTATTGGCCCATTTTCATGATATTCCTTTTTATGTTGTCGCGCCTTTAACTACGCTTGATACACAAACGACTTGCGGTAGCGATATAGCAATAGAGCAACGCAGTAGCGCAGAGGTACGTGGCGTAAGTGGCAGTTTTGGTACGGCGCTGTGGGCACCGACTCATGCCAATGTGTATAACCCCGCATTTGATGTAACACCTGCAAAATTAGTAACAGCGTGGGTGTTAGATACCGGTGTTTACGATAAAAATGATGTAGAGAGTGGGGCGTTAACAGCGCTTAAGTAGTTTTTAAACACTGCCCCACTTGTCCCTTCGTGGAGCGGTGCTGTGCCACTTTTGCTATGCGAGTAAAGGAAACCGCTTCGCAATTTCAGACTCGGTGCTTTTTGCAACCCAGCCCTCGGTATTATTAAATAATCGAATGGCGGTAAATTCTGGGTCGCTCCCCATATCAAACCAGTGTGGGGTAAGGGCTGGCACCGAAATTAAGTCACCTTGCTGGCATAATACTTGGTAAATTTTAGCACTTATATGTAAGCAAAATAATCCTTGGCCTTTTACAAAAAAGCGAACTTCATCTTCATTATGAGTGTGCTCAAACAAAAACTTTTCTCGCATTTGTGCCGCTGCAGGGTTACCTTTGGCAAGCGAAATAACATCCACCGTTTGATAGCCATTTTGCGTTTTTAAGCGCGTTATATCATTTTTATACGCTGCAATAATTTGCTCATTTGTAGTGTGCTCATTAATGGGCGCAGCTGCTTGCCATTGCTCAAAGCGTACATTTACCTTTGCTAATTGTTGAGTAATTTCGGTTAAATCGTAGGTGTTTATCAGCGCATTACTTGGATTATTGTTAGCATAAATTGTTAATTGGCTCATGCATATTGCTCCAATGTAACTGCGCTAAAGTCATGTACGTAGGGGTGTGTGGTGCGTGCTTGGCCATCTCGTATTAAGTGTAAGGTTTTAAGGCCAGCGGCTTGGGCAGCGTCCAACTCTGCCGCTACATCACTTAAAAATAGTACTTCATTAGCATCAAACGGCAGTTGGTTAACTATGGTGTTATAGGCTGCTTGCTCTTGCTTTGCGCCGACTTTGGTATCAAAATAATCGTTAAACAGGGGGCGAATATCGCCATAATCACTGTATTTAAAAAGTAACTGCTGCGCCCTTACTGAGCCTGATGAATACACATAGAGTGCGGTGCCTTGATCGTGCTGAGCTTGTAAAAACTCAAACGCATCTGCGTATAAATGGCCTTTAAAATCACCGTGCTCGTAGCCCGTTTGCCAAATTAGCCCTTGTATTTGCTTTAAAGGGGTAATTTTTTTATCTTCTTCAATCCACTTTAATAATACGCTAATGACAGTTTCTATATCGGCATCGGGCTCATTAATAATGGCTTTTACTGCAGCTATTTGTTCAGCGACTTGGGTTTTATTTTCGTTTAAGCGTATAAATGTTGCTAATTGTTTGGCTGCATACGGAAAAAGCACCTCTTTAACAAATGAGATACGTGTGATGGTGCCTTCAATATCAGTTAAAATTGCCTTTATCATTATAGCTGTGCCCCAATACCTTCTATTTTTAACCGTTCTAGCTCGCAACTAAATAAAAACTCCAGCCCCTCTAAATGACGAAGTGCTTGTTTGTAATTACTCCCTACTACATAAACGCCATGCCCACGAATTAACACGGCATGCTCAATGGGTGTATGTAAGTGGTGATCGCTAAGGAGTAAGCTTAAACGTTCTATGTCTTGGTCGTTTTCAAAAATAGGAATGCTGAGCGTATCTAAATGCGAAGTTACTCCACTGAGTGACTTTTGCATTTCGTAACCGCTTAAATTTAATGCATGGCTTTTAATTACACGTGACAGGACGGTGGCTGCTACTGAGTGAGTATGCAGCACCACGTTAGCATGCGGAATAAGCTTATACATGCCTAAGTGCAGCTGCGTCTCAGCCGATGGGTTGCCTGCACCTTTAGTGCGATTACCTTGATGATCAAGCTCAATGAAGGTGTGTGTACCAAGCTGACCTTTATCAAAGCCGCTAGCGGTAACCACGAACCCGGTTGCGGTGCGCGCCGAAAAATTTCCGCCGGTGGCGGGAACCCAGCCTTTTTGACTGATCCATTTTCCAGCTTCAATAAGTTGCGAAATAGCGGTATTGTTGTGCATACATTCCTCACCAATGAGTGTAATACCAAGGCGCAATAATAATTAATGCTTTTGAGGCGCTAAACCATACGCTAGCTGCGTTTTTACTACCTCAAAATAGCTCAGTTAATTAAGCGAATTGATATAAAGCTATTTAATTTTAGACGGCTATACTTCTGTTTTAAGCAATGATAGCATCGCTTTAAGCGCAAAACCATCATTAAGGGCCTGTCGTGTTTGAAAGTAAATTACCAAATTCAAGTGTTAGTATATTTAGCCAAATGAGTGGCTTAGCAAGTCAGCATTCGGCAATAAATTTATCGCAGGGTTTTCCTGAGTTTGATGCGCCAGAGTTACTGAAAAACCAACTGAATTTTTATGTTCAGCAAGGGGTTAATCAATATTCGCCATCCAGTGGAGTACCCCGTTTACAACAACAGATAGCCAATTTGGTGGCGCGTAAATATGCGGCAAAAATTGATGCAGCTGAGCAAGTTACAGTTACATCGGGCGCCACCGAAGCATTGTTTGTCGCTATTCAAACTATAGTACGCCCCGATGATGAAGTCATTGTGTTTGACCCCGCCTATGACTCTTATCAACCAGCCGTTGAGCTTGCTGGCGGTAAAACTGTTCATATTGCACTGCATGCACCCGATTATGCTATTGATTGGCAAACTGTTCGCAGCGCAGTGAGCAAAAACACGCGCGCTATAATTATTAATACGCCACATAACCCAAGCGGTAAAATACTTAAAAGTCATGATATAAACGCGCTTAAATCGTTAGTAAGCGATCACAATTTATATGTCATAAGTGATGAGGTTTACGAACACATTACTTTTGATGGCGACATACACCTAAGCATGCTTTGCGATGAGCAGCTACGTGAAAAAAGTTTTGTTATATCAAGCTTTGGTAAAACGTTTCACAGCACCGGCTGGAAAATGGGTTACTGTATTGCCCCTGCACCGCTTGCTACTGAATTTAGAAAAATACATCAGTATGTTACTTTTTCAAGCTTTACACCTGCACAACACGCGTTGGCCGACATGCTTGAGCAACAAGGCGAGCATGTAGATGCGCTAAGCAATTTTTATCAGCAAAAGCGCGACTTACTAGCGCAGCACTTAAGTGACAGTCGTTTTACTATTTTACCAAGCCAAGGTACGTACTTTTTATTACTTGATTACAGTGAGGTGTCTGATCTTAATGATGTAGATTTTTGCCACTGGCTAGTAGAGCAAGCTGGGGTTGCTGCTATTCCTTTAAGTGTGTTTTACAAGCAACCTTCAAATGATAAAGTGATTCGACTGTGTTTTGCTAAAAACGATGAAACTTTAATAGAGGCCGCGCAAATATTATGTCAACTTTAACGCTTACACTCGTTCAAAGTACGCTGCATTGGCTTGATAAAGACGCCAATTTAGCCATGTTTGATAAAAAATTAGCAGAGATAACCGCTAACCCTGATTTAATTTTACTACCTGAAACTTTTGCTACTGGTTTTGCAATTAATCTTGATTGCGCAGAGCCCGAAAATGGCAAAGTGCTAAGCTGGCTAAAAACCCAAGCACACAAACATAACGCCGTTATTGCAGGGTCAGTGTTGGTTGCACAAGGCGATAAAAAAGCAAACCGGTTTTATTGGGTAAAACCCGATGGTGAGGTGAATTATTACGATAAACGCCATTTGTTTCGCTTAGGGAGTGAGGGTGACTATGTCGTAGCAGGGCAAGCGCGTAAGATATTTGAAATTAATGGCTTTAAGCTATTACCGCAGGTGTGTTACGACCTGCGCTTTCCGGTTTTTCAGCGCAATAATAACGACTACGATGTAATGATAAACGTAGCCAACTGGCCTGCGGTTCGTCGCCATATTTGGGATACATTATTAATGGCGCGCGCTATGGAAAACCTGTGCTATGTAGTAGCCGTTAACCGTGTTGGCGACGATGGCAATGGTGTGGCGCATAACGGTGGCACGGCCGTGTACGACTTTAAAGGCGATACGGTCGCTAAAGCAAAAGACAATACACAAGAGTTACTCACTGTAACGCTTGAAAAAGCTCCGCTCGATGATTTTAAAACCGCGTTCCCCGCTTATTTAGATGCCGATGCGTTTACCTTGGTATAAATCGCTAAGCATTAGCGCCTAGCCAATAAAGTGTTAAAATAGCCGCTGATATGTTTATTGGCGGCTCTATGAATACATCCCTTATTACACCGGTTATTTTAGCGGGTGGCATTGGCACTCGGTTATGGCCGCTTTCTCGCCAAGCTATGCCCAAGCAATTTTTACCCTTGCTTGATAACACACATTCGTTATTACAAAGTACGTTAGCGCGTGTATCAGGCAAGGGGTTTGCAAAGCCAATACTCGTGTGTAACGAACAGCACCGCTTTATTGCTGCTGAGCAAAGTGCACAAGTAAACCCTCGTGCACTGTTGTTAGAGCCGCAAGGTAAAAATACCGCTCCGGCCATTGCGCTGGCAGCACATTACGCGCTTCAGCAAGATATAACAGGGCCAATATTGGTGATGCCCGCCGATCATCATATTGAAAACTTTGCTGAGCTCACACTTAAATTAAATGATGCGGTTAAGTTAGCTGAGCAAGGTATGCTAGTTACATTTTCAATTACACCTACCAAGGCGCACAGTGGGTTTGGCTATATAAAGCAAGGTAGTAAAATATCAGGCTCAAATTGTTTTGAAGTCGCTGAATTTAAAGAAAAGCCAAATCTAGCTACGGCGAAAAAATACTTAGCTGAAGGCGGTTATAGTTGGAATAGCGGCATGTTTTTATTTACGCCACGTGCGTATTTAAATGAGCTTGAACGTTTTGCGCCAAAAATAGCGCACAGTGTAAAAGCGGCATCTCAGTTTTCACACGACTTAGGCTTTATAAGGCCGGTAAGTGAGCCACTTAAAAACTGCCCAAGTGACTCTATCGATTACGCTATTTTAGAGCGCAGTAATAATGTAGCCGTGCTGCCTGTAGCGCTTAATTGGAGTGATGTAGGCAGCTTTAGTGCTTTGGCTAGCCTTATAAAAAAAGATGCATATGGCAATAATGAAAACGACAGCCATACCGCGCAAAATAGCACTAATAATTTTGTTATAAGCGAAGACGATCACAGCGTTGCTACCCTTGGGGTCAGCGACTTAGCTATTATTCATACTCACGATGCCACCCTCGTTGCTAATAAAAATAAGCTTGACGGTCTGCCTTTATTGCTCAAGCAATTAGCGGTATGCCAAAGCGATAAACTCAACCACCATCAGGTTGTGTATCGGCCGTGGGGTAACTACCGCACCTTAGTAGCGGGGGCAGGATTTAAAGTTAAAAAAATAACAGTTAATAGCGGTGCTAAACTTTCGACGCAGCGCCATCAGCATCGTGCAGAGCATTGGGTGGTGGTATCGGGTATTGCTGATGTTCGTATTGATGAGCAAACATTAACACTCAACCATGACCAATCTTGCTACATTGCAGCAAAACAAATACACAGTTTAGCGAATAATCAAAAAGAGCCGCTAATTGTCATTGAAGTACAGACTGGCGCCGTACTAGATGAAAGCGATATAGAGCGATTTGATGATAAGTATGGAAGGGAGTAAACAGCTTAACCTGTAATAGAAAAGCCCATTAACTTAACTGCCCGCGCACGTACTTTAAGTATTGTTCTAGGCTGCGCTGCCATAGCTCTAACGCCTCATCTAGCAGGTTATTATGGGGTTTGTTATCAAGCAAACGACGCTCTATTTTTTTAAGCTCAATACCGTAGCGGTTAAAGCCTAATTGCAGCGCGGTGCTTGCTTGGCGGTGCAATAATTTAATGCACTGCTCTGGTTGCTGGTCAATTAGCTCTTGGCAGCGGGTTAGTTTTGTCCGTGCGGAGAGTACAAATTCATTGTAAATCGACGACACTTCGTCCTCACTAAATGAGCTAGTTAGTGTTTCTGCTGCGGTTTCGTCGTATAAGGTGTCTACTAGCTCTACAGCTATATTTGCAGTTTGATTTGATTGTGAATCACTCAGTGCTTGGCGAAGTTTTTGCTGCTTAATTGGTTTGCCGACTATGTCTTTTATACCCAAAGCTAAGTATTCTTTTACCTCATCAGGGCTTAAGCTTGCTGTAAAGGCGAGTACGGGGGTGCGCTGGTTTTTATGCTCCAACCGCTGCAGTCGTTTTAACACCTCTTGACCAGTAAAGTCAGGTAGGTTCATATCCAGTAAAATAACGTCAAAGTGATGTATTTGCATTAGTTCAATAGCGCTTTTACCATCTTTGGCGAGTTTTATTTTATGTTCATCTTCAGCCATAAACTCAATGGCAATTTTTTGATTTAAATCTAAATCCTCGACGAGTAGCACTTCTAGGCCAGTTAAGTAGTCTTTGTTTTGATGGCGCTGCTCTACCAAGCTAAGCTCCCCTAGCGTAAACGTAGTAGTAAAGCTAAATACGCTACCGGTGCCTAATTGGCTGGTTATTTCTAAGCGGCTTCCTAGCTTTTCGAGCAGTCGGCTGGTTATTGCAAGCCCAAGACCGGTACCGCCTTTTTCTTTACCAGCGCTACTTTGTACGTAGGGTTCAGTTAAGTACGCTATTTCGTCTTTTTCGATACCTGGGCCTGAGTCTTTAACACTAATTTTTATGGTGTGTTCAAGGTGTTTGTCGCTTATCAAATCAACCTGAATTTTTACTATACCGTGGTCGGTAAATTTTATGGCGTTACCTACAAGGTTAATAATTATTTGCCTTAACTTTTGCTGATCGCAGTAGTAACAAGCTTGCTCAGGGATATTACATACCAGTTCAAACTTAAGCTGTTTTTGCTCCGCTAATGGGCTGAGCAATAAACACAAATTATTTAACCAGGTTTTAAATTCAATATCTTCTTCGTAAAGTGCTTCATCGCTTTGGTCAAGGCTTGCGTAGTCGAGTACTTTATCAACCAATAAATTTAATGACTCGGCCGAATTAATAATAGCCTCACAATAGGCTTTATTGCGGGTGTCGGTGCTTTGGTTCATAACTAATTGGGCGCTGCCCAATATGCCATTAAGAGGGGTGCGAATTTCGTGGCTAATAGTTGATAAAAACAGACCTCTAATTTCTAAATCTTTTTGGGCTTTGTCGGCCAGTTTGTTGAGGTTTTTTTCCCTGCGCTCATTACACATTAGCGCCATGCCGGCAGCATAAAACATCGGAGCAATAACGCCATTTAAAAACAGTAAGCTGCTAAACCATGGGCTTTGCAATAACTGGGGCTGTTCAATATTAGCCATAAATAGTGAGCGGCTAATAAAACTCAGGGCAACTAACGTTAATATTAAAATATAAACAATGGTGCCATTGGGGTAGGGTTTTCGAGCATATTTAATAAATAAAAACAGCAAAAACGCGGCTTCAGCAATGTGCTGTACATCTGAGACGTAAATCCGTTCGCGTAATGAAGGGTCAAAAAACGAATAATACCCTAACATGACGGCACTAAACGCAGTAAATGCACACAGTAGTTTAAACCCAGGCCCCTTATAATCTAAAAATTGGCATATGGCCAAACTGTGCACAACCGATGCGCCAAACATCATGCTACTGGCGATACTAATCACAATAAGGTTGTGTGTTTTACCAATTAGCGTAAAGCCAATGACTGCGCCCAGTAATAAAACCGGGTAAAAAATATAAAGCAGCGTACCCGGGGTGTTTTTGTTTGTGCGCCAAGTTAAAAAGTTAAGAAGAGTCATTACAATGATAACGGCAATGCTGGCAAAAAAGAGGGTAGAAGAGTCGAGCATAAAGGTTCCAGCAATGGGTACTTCAAGTAGAGTAATAAAAAGCGAATAATTTAACAAGCATATAGCACAAACAAAAACAGGCACCCTAAGTGCCTGTTTTTAAAATACGAAATTGATTAACGAATTTCGTCTGGAATATTTTGTTGAGCCCAAGATAGTAGCTCAATACGGTTACGACACTTCGTTTTTCTAAAAGCGCTGTATAAATGTGTTTTAACGGTATGTGGGCTGATGCTTAGATCTTCAGCTATTTCTTTGTTTTTAGATCCCTTACTCATTAACGAGATTATTGCTTTTTCTCGTTTAGTAAGTTTAATTGGCTCTATATCGCCTTCGGTCAGCTTGTGCAGTGCATCTTTATTGAACTGCAGCATGCGGTTCAGCGCATTACACATAATGTCACGTCTGTACCAAAGCTGATCTTCTAAAAGTAAGCGAATACCTTTCATTAATACATCAGCGTTATCAGTCGTATAAAACACGCCACGAATACCGCTCAAAAGCGCGCGGTTAGCAAGCTCAGGGTTTTCGTCTAGGTTAAATAATACGATATCGCACTTGGTGCGCAGGTTAACTAACTGCTCTTTTAGTTTACTCCATGCATCGTTACTTGATGTTTCAATAAACAGTAATCGAGTCCCTTCTGGTACATCTAAAATATTTGTACCCGTGGTTACGTCAAGGCCTTGCGTTTTTAACAAAGGTTCTAAAACGTTAATGCCAATGGTGTTAATTGGCTCTTGATCTAATAACAAAAAGGCTGAACTGCTCATGTTTTTATACTCTTTTTATAAAGCTGACTAGTTAAGTTTACCACGACTTCCACACCTTTTGTATTAGAAAGTCCGGTTTCGCCTTGTGAACAAGTACGATTTTACGATTATTTAAACATAAAATGTTGCAAATAAGTAATTATTTTTCACTTTATATACATGGTAAACAATAACATTTGTAACTAGAGAAATACCAATAATTCCAGTGAATTTTTATTATTAATTTTATATTTTTTTAGCATCTTGATATGGAGGCCAGCCCATTTCTTTGCCTGCAAGCATATGTAAATGTATGTGATACACGGTTTGCCCGCCGTGTTTATTGCAGTTCATTACAACTCTGTAGCCGTCTTCACTAAAGTTAAACTGCTTGGCTAACTTTGCAGCCACTTCGTATAAATTTCCAACTAAATGAGAGTTTTCGCTATTTATATCATTAATAGTTGCAATTGCTTTTTTTGGAATAATTAACACATGAAAAGGGGCTTGTGGGTTTATATCTTTAAATGCAAGGGTAGTTTCGTCTTCGTAAATAATGTCTGCAGGGATTTCACGGTTAATAATTTTTGTAAATAGGGTCTCTGTGCTCATAATCGTTTGAATGTAAGGTTTGAATTTAAAGTCACTAATGACAAATTTTGTTTGCAGTGTCAAACTCAAAACAAATAAAGGAGTTTTTATGCGTAAACCAATGTTAATAACCTCAGTTGCGGCATTCTTGATGAGTATGTCGGTGTATGGCGCAAATATTCACTTCCCTGAAGAATTAGTGCCCTTACAAGTCGGCGAAAGAGTGATTGAAAGCTCTCTATTTAGTCGAGTTGATGATATTGAACTTGCCTCAGGCTCTTATCGGTTAAAATTAAAGTACACCGATTTATACGAGACAGGCTTTGACGACCATGAGGTAATTGAGTCTGAACCTTTTTGGGTAGATATTACTGTTGATGATAACAAAGATTATGACATGGTGTTTAATCGTGCCGATAACGCAGTATCAGCAAAAATATTTGCTGAGGCACCGCAGGTAAGTTTAAAAGCAAAGGGAGCTGCGGTTGCACAGCCGCTTAGTGTTATTTCAAATACACAGCTGGCAAGTAAAAAGCCTGCTTTACAAAAGGCGGTGCCAGCGGGCCCAGTGCGTCCAAGCCAACCTATTAAGCCTATTGCGCCCATTAATGGCAAAGGCATGCCAAGTGCACCGCAAATGCTAGAATTTTGGTGGCAACAAGCAACGCTGGCTGAACGAAAAGCCTTTTTAGAAAAGGTAACCAACCAAGGCGCTGAATAATAAACTTATCTCAGCTACTAATTTTAAGCACTAAATGCGCTGAGCTTAGTTACAGTTTTTAGTTTGAGAAAATTACAGTATTAAAAAAGGCCGATAAATCGGCCTTTTTTATTGGTTTTACTGTTTTACCCTAAAGGTGTGAACACCTTTAGGGGCGGCACAGGTTGCTTATTTATCAAATAAAGCGTCGATGGTGCCTTGAGCAAGTGGGTGGTAGCCTGGGCGTGCTTTGATGTATACATCGTGTGCCCACTCACGCTTACCATTTTTAATAAGTGCTTTGTATAATGGCACAATTAGCTTACGACGACCTATACCTGATAAGTGCTTATCAAGCGCTGGGTAAATAGGTTGGTAACCATTACCTACCGCTAACATAAACCATGCAAACGCGCGCTCTGCATTGGTTGATTGCGTTAGGTTAAATTGCTTATCAAGCTCTGCCATTTTATCTAAGCTTAAGTCGCGTGGTAGGTTGTTTAAAAAGTGTAACCATTCGTGCACTGTCCACTGAGCCGTAGGTAATTGTGCAGCGTTTGATTCACCTTTTAGCCATGCCGCGCTTGCTGCATCTACTTTGTCAAACGCATCAGATGTTGGGTTTGGCGCATCGCTTGGTAAACCAGGCTCAAAAATCCACTCATTTACTTTATCCATGCTTACAACGCCTGGATATTTTTCAATTAAGTTAGCTTTTAAGTAAGTAACAAATTGCGCAGTCGTCAGCGATTTGAAGGCAAACTCATTAAAGTAGGTCTTAACAAAGTCATCAAACTTATCACGGCCGTATTTTTCTTCTAGGTAGATTAAAAATAGCTGCCCTTTAGTGTATGGCACTGAGCTAAATGCATCATCTGGGTCACGGCCATTAAGTTTTAAATTAAGGCGGGTATCAGGTGCGTCAATCGTTTTAAGCTGGGCACGTAAACCTGCTGCATCTAAAGCTTGCTCCATTACAGCGCGGTCGCGGCCAAACACTTCTTCCATAATGCGGTTTTCAACGTATGAGGTAAACCCTTCGTTTAACCATAAATCTTCCCACGTAGCGTTGGTAACTAAGTTACCAGACCAAGAGTGGGCAAGCTCATGCGCAATTAAGTTAACTAAGCTTTTATCGCCTGCTACTACGGTAGGAGTAATAAACGAAAGTCGCGGGTTTTCCATGCCACCAAACGGAAAGCTCGGCGGTAACATTAATAAATCATAGCGGCCCCATGCATACTCACCATACATTTCGTTGGTTTTGTCGATCATGGCTTGGGTGTCGTTAAACTCGGCAACCGAAGCGTCTAAAATTTCAGGCTCGGCAAATATACCAGTTTGTTTTGACATGGCTTTAAATTCTAAATTACCTGCACCAATTGCAATTAAGTACGGCGAAATTGCTTGCGGCATATCAAAGTGGTAGTCGCCATCTTTGTATAGCGCATCTTTGTTATCGGCGCTCATTACGGCACGTATATCTTTTGGTGTATGTATACGAGCAGAGTAAGTAACGCGCATGGCAGGGGTATCTTGTACTGGTAACCAGCTACGAGCGTGAATAGCCTGCGATTGGCTGTACATAAACGGGTGCGTTTTGCTGGCTGTTTGCTCTGGTGTTAACCATTGCAGGCCAGATGCTTCTGGGCGGCTGTTGTAGTAAATACGTACTTTTGGCGCTTGGCTTTTTAATGTAATTGTTAGTTTTGAGCCTTTAACATCATCGCGCTCAGCCAGTGTAAATTTAGCTTTGTGCCAATCACCATTTGCTGTTTGGTACATAACTTTATCAATGTCTAAGTCGCGGGTATCTAGTACCAGCTTTTTACTCGTGTCATTGTTCCACTTTAGCGTGTGCTCAACAAAACCTTCTAATTGCTTGTCGGCAAAATCGACATCTAAATCAAGGTTTAAGTGTGTTGTTACCACATCATCTAGGTTGGCGTATGAGTTTTGATCAATCGCGTTTGCCATTGCTTGCGAGCACATACCGGCCATAGCGAGGCTTAAAAAAAGAGGTTTAATTTTCATAAAATACCCTGAACACTAATAATAAGTGCAGGTTTTATATCATGATTGATACAGCGGGTTGAGTGATTTTTACATTCTTTGCGACAATAAGGTAAACTACTGCGATTAGTTACCAGTACACTCAGAGACCTTTGTGGCGCACTCATTAAAACCTTTACATACCTTTGCACTAAACAATCAATGCCAGCATTTTGTTGAAATAACCTCGGTTGAGCAACTTAAAGCACACCGTTTTAGTGCTCCGTTTTGTTTATTAGGGGAAGGTAGCAACACAATATTTTTAGAAAACTACACAGGCACCGTCATTAAAATGGCCACTAAAGGTATTACTATTACCGAGCGTGAAAATGACGTACTGGTGAGTGCAGCTGCGGGTGAGAACTGGCATAACCTTGTAAGCTATTTACTTGATAAAAATATTGCAGGGCTTGAAAACCTAGCCCTTATTCCGGGCACTGTTGGGGCGTCGCCGGTACAAAACATTGGTGCTTATGGTGTTGAGCTCGCCCAATTTGTAGAGTCGATTGAGTACATTGATATAGCCACTAAAAACAAGGTGACTTTAACTAACGCTCAATGTGAGTTTGCTTATCGTGATTCTATTTTTAAGCACGCCTTAAAAAATAAAGCAGTGATCACTCAAGTCAATTTAGCATTGCCTAAAAAATGGCAGCCAGTTTTAAGTTATGGCCCACTCAAAGTATTGCAAAACCCCACCCCTAAAAAGGTATACGAGCAGGTTATTGCAATTCGTAACGCTAAGCTGCCAAACCCATACACTTTAGCCAACGCGGGTAGCTTTTTTAAAAATCCGATTATTAGCAATGCGCGTTTACAAGCGCTACTTTTGCGCTTTGCCGATGTACCGCATTACCCTTATGGAGAAAGCCATCACAAAGTGGCAGCAGGTTGGTTAATTGACCAAGCCGGCTTGAAGGGCTACGCAGTAGCAGGTATTGAGGTGCATAAACAGCAAGCGCTGGTATTAGTTAATCATGGTAATAGTAAAGGTAGCGATTTAATCACTATGATCACGCACATACAAAATACGGTATTTGCACGTTACGGCATAACGCTAGAGCACGAAGTAAGGCTTATAAACACACATAGTGAATGCCATATCATTACGGAGCATGCTCAATGAAAGCACCTGATGGGAATAAACTCGCTATATTAAATGCGCTTAATCAAGGTGGCTTTATATCGGGCCAAGCCCTTGGCGAGCAGCTGGGTATAAGCCGTGCGGCTGTGAGTAAGCATATTCAAACATTGCAAGATATGGGACTCGACATATTTAAAGTGACGGGTAAAGGTTACAGTTTAAATAATGCGGTGGGCTTGCTAAACCAAGGCAATATAACTAAGTATTATCATGCGTTAGGCGCAAATAAAGCCCAAGTAGAAGTGCACCCTATTATTGATTCAACCAACAGCGAGCTAATGCGCCGTATTCAAAATAAAGCAGCGCTTGAGTCTGGTACTGTAGTGGTTGCCGAAATGCAGCAAGCTGGGCGAGGAAGGCGAGGGCGTGTATGGCAATCACCGTTTGGGGCTAACTTATATTACAGTTATTTTTGGCGGTTAGATGATGGCCTACAAGCAGCTATGGGTGTATCAATTGCCGTAGGGCTTGCTGTATACGATGCCATTAAAGCTCTTTACGGTATTGATATAGAGCTTAAATGGCCAAACGACATATACATAAATAAGCAAAAGCTAGCGGGAGTGCTAGTTGAGCTAGATGGACAACCACAAGGCCCTTGTCAGCTAGTCATTGGTATTGGCATTAATCTACACATGCCGCAAAACACCAGCGAGCACATTGACCAAGCATGGACCGACTTAAGCCAACATACCACCGCGCTTGATAAAAACCAGTTAGTTGCTTCTCTTACCTATTACTTAGAGCAGCGTTTGGCAGATTACCAGCAAGATGGACTAAACAGCATGTATGCCCAGTGGAACGCGCTCAATGCCTTTGCGGGTGAGTGCGTAGAGCTCAATACTGGGCACAGAAGTTGGCGGGGGATTTGTGAAGGTATTGATCAGCACGGCGGAATACGTATCCGCCAAGACGGCGAAGTAAAAAGTTACTACGGCGGTGAAATCTCGTTAAGAAAGGCTAAATTATGAAGCTGTTGATAGATGTGGGTAATACATCATTAAAAGCGGCCTTATGGCACGAGCAACAAGCAACGCCCGTGACTATAAACAACGTGCCGTGGCAGGCAATAACGGCTGTTGTGTATGCCTGTGTAGGCAAAAGTGAACTATTAAATGATGCGCTCACATTAGCTGCTAAAAAAAATATTCCGTGTTTTGAGGCGCATGTTAGCAAAAACCTCAGTGGGCTAAGCTGCGCATATGACCAGGTTGGCAATTTAGGCATTGATCGCTGGCTTGCGTTGGTGGCGGGTTTTACACTTTACCCTAATACCCCCTGTATTATTGTTGATGCCGGCACTGCAACCACAATTGATGTATTGAGCGGTGAAGGCGAGCACTTAGGGGGCTGGATATTACCTGGTCTTGATTTAATGACTCACTCATTGACACAAAATACCCAACGTGTGTTTGATGATGCTAATACCCCCTTTTTAAATGAGTTAGGGAAAAACACACCCAATGGATTAAAAAATGGCGCGCTGGTGGCAACATTAGGTGCTATTGAGCAGGCCAAATATCAACTTAAACAGGTAACAGCAGAACAAAAACCACAAATTTTGTGCGCTGGAGGTTATGGTTTGCTGTTACAACAGCAAATAAATGGCAGTATTTTTGATTCTTTACTCGTTATGAAAGGATTAAATTACTGGTATGAGCTCAGTAAAAACGACGAAAAACAGTAAAATTAAGCACTTTTGCATGAAATCTGAGCGTTTAAGCTAAAAAATTACATTTTTTTTAATTTTATAGTTGCATCATAATAAACCTTACTCTAATATCTCGCCCCGTACTAAAGCAGTGCCGACTTAGCTCAGCTGGTAGAGCAACTGACTTGTAATCAGTAGGTCAACCGTTCGACTCGGTTAGTCGGCACCACTTTCCTTTTACCGAAAGTGAATTAGTAAAGAATTATCGTGGAGGGGTTCCCGAGCGGCCAAAGGGATCAGACTGTAAATCTGACGGCTCAGCCTTCGCTGGTTCGAATCCAGCTCCCTCCACCACT